>JASEHU010000027.1:0-12946 GCA_030018635.1 bacterium | reverse complement strand
ACTATAGCTTCAGAAAATGGCATAACTTTGATAAGACTTTTATGAATGTTCATCCTTGACTCTTTTTGTAAAGCTCCAAACATATTTTTGATTGCTCCTGTATAATATGTAAGAATATGCGTCTTTAGCTTTGGTATAGAAATAACAACATCTGCATCCAGAACATCCTTAGAGAAATATACTTCTTTAACCTGTTTTCCACTGTGTATCTCTACCTTTTCAAAACCATTCCTATTAAATGCTGTTATTTCTATCCCTTCTTCATAAGCAATCTTTGCATGCCCACTTATTTGAAAGGTTTCCTCGGTTATCCGTTCTATAATTGGACTATCACCAAATATTGGAATCCCACCTACTTCTCTTACTAACTGAATCATTGCCTTAATTAATATAGGATGCGTAGTTGATGCTTGTTCCGGAGGACTTGGTGCTCCCATATTCCCCTTTAGTAACACCCTATTCCCTCTTTTGACTATACCTTCCAATCCACCTATTGATTCTAAAGATGCTCTTATTGTATTTTTTACTCTTTCAAAATCATAACCTTTACATTTCCCTATTGATACTTTAGACTTCATAAAAGATTACTCCTGGAATTTCGGTGGATAAAGAATGATTACCGAACTTTTGCAAATTTTGCTATACCCCAGTAAAATCAGGTGTTTCTCTTGATCGATTAGTTTAAGTTCAAATGCCAAAACTCAAGTGTTAAATCAATGTCAAATGCTTGAATGTCAAAGGGTTTTAGTCATTTGTGCTTTGTGTTTCATTTGGTATTTAGGTTTTGGAATTTGAAATTTTGCAAAAGTTCTGTGATTATTAAATACAGTGGCAAAGATACTAAAACTCAAATTTAATTCTTATAGATGTAGGAAGCCCCTCACCTCTTCTATCCTTAGTTTCAAGCCCAAAAATTAAGATGGTAGAGGCTTCAAAATAAATGTTTTTAATTACCTTATACCGTAATCCTGCATCTATTAAAGCGAGTAATTGGTGTGGCACATCTCCTTTTGTTGGATATCCTAACCCTAAGCCAAAATTCCCTTTAAACTTATTGGTATAATCATAATTTCTTAGAATAGATAATGCCCATGCATCTACATCTGTTGGCTTAGCTCTAATAAAACCAAGGCGTAAAGATGATGCAGAGTATTTTTTCCCTCTTTTAATTAACTCATCCTCTTCCAGGTACTGATAGATAATTTCTCCTGCTAATGCTGTATCATCGTAGTCGAAAGGATGTGCATCATCATAAGAAATTAAAACCCCAATCTTTTCATTTATCCCATATTCTATGTAATTGTCCAATGCATCTGTCCCTTTGAACCCCATAAAGTTAAACACAACACCCGTTCCTACAGTCAACTTTCCTTTCTTTATTTCAGCATTGGGATAAGGAAAAGCAAAGACCATCGAAGTAGTAATTGAAAATAGCAGCATTATTAACCCACAACTTAGTGTCTTTCTCATTTTTTACCTCCTCTTTCTATAGTTATTTCTTTTAACCTTTCTAATTTCTTCTTAATTTCTTCTTTAGCATATAATGGCATTTCACATAATGTCTCAACCGATATTTCACCTTGAAAATATAAATTTATCACATCCCACGGAGTAAAGCACTGTTTACAGAAATGAGTAGAAGGTTCATTCGTAAGCATAAGATTATATATCTTTTCTTTACCAATCTTATCAAACACAGGTTTAGGTTCTCCATTTAAGATATTCCCTAAGATTACCGTCCACATATTCACACAGGGGGTTATAATCCCATCATCAAACAATTGAAACATACATAAAGGAAGGCTACATTTTAATACCCTTTTTCTTCTTATCAAATATTCGAGCAAGCTTGATAAGTATATCAGAGGAGGTAAGACCCCTTGATAAAGAGTGTAATTTTTAATAAGTTTTTCTATGCCCTTTAATTGTTCAGGTAAAGGAAAATATTTTGATTTTGCTGTTCCACGAACTGGATAAGGGAGAAGGATTAATTTGCCCTCATAGCGAAGAAGATACTCCGCAAATTTATCCAAATTTTCTGTATTTTTATTTGTCAAGACACAGTTAATTTCTACAGGTATTTCGTATTCTACTAATAAGTCAAGATTTTTCATTAATTTATCCTGGAGATTCCGGGTCTTTACTCGATATGAGTTCATTTCAAGGGTATGCCCATCAATGGTAAATTGCACATTCATATTTGGAATATCTGCCAATCTTTTAACTATTTCCTGGTTTAATAAAGTTCCATTTGTCAACACTTGTACATTTGAGTAATGGGTATGTCTGTCTTCTATCAATCCAATTATATTTTTAATTAAAAATACTTCTCCTCCACTAATCTTTAGAATAGATGTATGAGTGTAATCTCCCATTATATTTAATACCTTGTCGATGCGAGTCTTTAAGGAAGTTCCATGTTGATAAAGCAAGGGTTCCTTTATCTTTTTGGGGTCAAATCGGACAATCCCATCTGTTTTTTCAACCGAACGATCTTCTTTTATTGAACTATCCCCTATAAGACAATATTCACATCTGGAGTTACAAATATCTTCCCGAATTACAAAGTCATTTATCAGCAAGGGAAATCTCTCATTATTTACTGTTTTTCTTTGGGCAACCATTTTTACCTCTTACCTTAAGCTATTATATCTCTCAAAGTAGTAAACAGTTGTTCTTCTTTATCTGCAATCTCTATCAGTCGTGATTGTATCCTTGGGATGACATCATATGCTCCTGCACCCCATTTAAAGAACAGATTCCCTATTATCTCCCATGCCTTTGAAATCTCCTCAAACTCTCTGCCTATTTTATATAATTCTTTATTGTTGATAACACCGCTTGCTTCAAATAAAAATTTGGAGAATAGAGATCTGCTTACTGTTGGCCCTCCCGGTCTATTTATTTGGACATACATATTCTCTATGTTGGCATATAGTTCATCTTTTTCCCACTTTTCCATCCATTCTCCTATATCCTCTGCAAAGGTTCTAATACCTGCAGTTCCATAGAATCGAGTTTCATTACCCTCTTTATCCAACATTATCTTCACAGTCTTGTTAATACTATTCTTTATCGGTTCTATTAAAGGAGGAAATCTTATGGGGAATTCAAACTCATACCACATGTTGTTAGTTTTTATGCCATTGACTTCTGAATTTCTTGCTCTCTTAAAATTCTCAATTGAGTTCGTTCTCTTTTCAATATCATATAAAAATACAGTCCCTTCTTTTTCGTCAAATCCTATTAGATCTACCACTCTGAGATAATGTATTTTATTAAAATAAAAATGATATTCGAGGTAAAAATCATCAACACATAATAATAAAGGAATATTTCTGTTTAGACTTTCTTTTGCTAATACCCAAGCCTCTTTATCGTCATATATTGTTCTTTCATTAAGTTTTATATTTAAAGCATTGCATAGATTTTTCAGAATTATATCATGATTTCCGATTCTTCCGTATAGAATTTCTCTTGATTCAATATCTTCTCGGGTATAGAAGAATCCTAAATAACCAGAGAGTCCACAATACATAGCCTCACTAAGTTTGTAACCATAATATTCAAAGAGACTCTTAGTATTGCAAAGGGCACAAAATGTTCCCTTTTCTGTGTTAAAATTGCTTATTATCTTTTTATACTTACCTTTCTTCCCAGATACTTCCATACTTTAAATTACTCCTTCTTACCAATTACTACTGAAGTTGGTAAATAGGGAATTCTTTTAAAAATAACTTCGGTAAAACCTATTTCCTTAAACATTTCTGTAATTTCCTTTCTTGAAAAGTTGAACACCAGCCCCATAGTCAACCAATCTATAGTGAGTTCTGAGACTACAAAAGGTTTGGTCTTCTCATCGTCTTCTAAGAAGAAATCATGTAATATAAACATTCCCTCATTATTCAAAGCTTCATAAGCCTTTTTTACTGTATTTCTATTCTCCTCCGGATTGAAGAAATGCATCACATTAGATAATATCACACAATCATAATCTTTACCAAGATCATCTTTAGTGAAATTTCCCCCCAATACATCAATATTCTGTTCCATATGGTGCTTTGCTATATTTTTCTTTGCAATCTCAACAATCCCTGGAAAATCAAATACGGTAGCTTTTATCATTGGATTTATTTTACAGAATGTTATGGCAAAAGTTCCCGGTCCTCCTCCTAAGTCTAATAACTTTTTCTTGCCTTCTAATTTGGCAAGACGAGCAAGAAACATTGACGAATATCCTGCAATAGAATCCATTGCATTCATATATATTTCGTCTATTTCGGGTTCTATTCCTGCCTGTAATTCCTCTACTTCTCCTTTAATCCCTTTTAATAAATTAGTAGTAGTGATTTTTGTATCAAGATGGCGTTCAAATGTTATTAAGTCTCCTAGTATAGCGTTTCATTAAAATGTATACAATAATTTTGAGGTAGTCGCAACCTTTAGGTTGCGTATTTACGCAGGCTAAAGCCTGCGGCTACCCTGAGATGATTTGTCTGTATATTGTTGAAACCCTATACTAGATAACCCGATGAGCCTCTTACCAGAAATTTTTCTGCTATAGGTGTATTAGAATACCTTCCATTTTCTCTATTTAAGAGCCCTAAAGTTACTAAAAAATCTAATAGTACTATTGTAGCCCTTGAAACTGTTTTTAATTTGATAGCAATCTCCTCACCTTTCAATGATTTCTTATCAAGTAGTGTAAACACATCTAGCTCATTTGCAGCAAAAAGGGCTTCTGAAGTTTTATAAGCATACATTAACTCAAGTATTTTAGTAGGATCAGCAAACATTTTTCCTCTGTATTTGCAATAGCATGTCCCTGTGCTTTTCCGGCCCCTGGGATTACTCCATAAAAATTTTTTATGGCTCCGGTAAATTTTACCAATGCATGAGACTTTAACTTTGGTGCCGAAATTACTAAGTCTGCCTCTGTAGTAGGCTTAGCAATAAAAAAATTTTTTAATTTATTATTTTGTATATCCTTTATTTCTACAACTTCGGTTTTATCAAAATTAATTACCTTAGCACCATATTTCTCTGCTACTTCTTCCATACCACAAATTTTTAGTGCCTCTGATGTTCCTCCAAATGTAGCACTTCCACTTGAACCGCCGATCCAAATTTCAGCCCCTACATCATTTAAAATCTCACATACAGCATTTACTACTGTTGGATGAGTAGTAATTCCTTCCTCTGGCTTTTTAGGTTGAAGGAGATTTACCACTAATAAAACCTTATCTCCACGCCTAACTAATTCATCAATCCCACCAATAAGATTGAAAGCCTCCTTAACTGCCTGATTTACTTTGTCTTGGTCATAATCAGAACATTTAACAACAGATACTTTGGTTTTCAATTTTTTCTCTCACTATTTGAGTTTTTTATTCTTACCATTAAAGGTTTTATTAAAAATATCCCGATACTCCTCTATCTCACAGCAAAAGAATGCCTCTGCATATCGATAGCTTTTTAACCGAATCCTTCTCGCGCGAAAGGCATTCAGGTTTTCTGCTATCTCAGCTATATTAAAAAGTTTCGATCTGTGTTTTATAACATTCTAATGCCTTCAATTTTTTATCCATCTGTTTTGTAATATTCACCAGATAATTGGGTATTAAAGGAGTCCACACTTCATAAGCAAAAACCTTGAATCTATAAGTAATTTTAGGACAAGCCTCAAGAAATATCTTATTTGTTGCCCAATGATCCTCATGCTCATCAACAAAATAAGGTAAATACACCACATCAGGAGTAATAGTAGGGATCAATTCTCTCATTCTCTTTATAGACTCTTCATTCGAGCATAACTCTCCATCTTTATAATCCCAAAAAATAATATTTTGTATTCCTAAAACCACAGCAGCTTTCTTTGCTTCCTCTTTTCGTTGCTTTACTATTTCCTCTTCACTTATTCGCCTTCTATATCTACCCTGGCATCCATCGGTTAAAAAGACTACGGTAATTTTCTCTCCACTAAGGTAATGTTGATAAAGAACTCCGCCACATCCAATACTCTCATCATCAGGATGCGGAGCTAATACAAGAACCCTTTCGCTCTCTGGTTTTTTAGCAAAGCTCAAATAATTTGCTTTGCTTTGCAATATCTCCCTTCCTTTAAAAGCAGTAACAATGTCCATATTAATATCTTAATAAATAGTATCAATTACTTTCCCTTTGTTTTACTATATAATTAGCTAAGGAACCAATTGAGTTAACCAATTCTGCATTTAGATCATCATCATTTATCTCCATGTTAAACTCTTTTTCAATATGTATAAGCAACTCTAACACATCTACCGAGTTCACTCCTAATTTTTCCAACATGTCTTCCCTATCAGGAATTTCCTCTGGTTTCATATTCAACTTCCATACTTTAACCATTAAATCTCGCAGTTGGTTTTCAACAATTAAGCTATTCTTCATTCTTTTTCCCTCCTATGATAAGTAAAATTTGGACTATACCCAAACTATCTAAGATTGAACCTCAGGCTTTTCCCTTCAATTCCCATAAAGGGCCTTTAATCCCCATCTTGCGCATCCTTTTAAGTATCTCTACTGGAATCTCTTCTCCCAGTCCTTCATAGATAAAATTTGGGTGACTTGGAATAAATTCCTGGATAACTTTTACTAAGTTATCTTTTAATTCTCTTGAGATATAAAATTTTGGAGGCAAGTAATTTTCTAAATCATACCCTTCAGCAACTGCTATCTTCTCTATTTCTGTTCCAGGATAAATTCTAACCCCACTTTGGGCAATTATCGCAGTAGGAGAGATATCTTCCATAACTTCAAAGGTCTCTTTCAGAGATTCCCTATCTTCTCCAGGACCACCTATTAAGAGATAACAACAGACATTTAATCCCGCTTTTTTGCATATAGAGGAAGCCTTGATTACTTCCTTGACAAAAAATCCCTTCTTTAAATTCTCAAGTATTCTTTCTGAAGCAGAATCGATGCCAAATTCAACTCCCGAACATCCTGACTGTACCAAAAGAGCAACTAACTCTTTAGTTATAAATTTAGGATGAAAAAATGCTGTCCACTTTATCTTTAGTCCTTTTTTAATTATTTCCTCACAAATTTCCATGGCATGATCAATAGGAAAATTAAAGATGCTGTCTATAAAGTAAAAATAATCTATCCCATATTTTTTATTAAGCATTTCAATCTCAATCGCCACAGATCGGGGACTACGCAATCTTATCTTTTCTCCTTCTATTATCGGATAAGTACAATATATACATTTAAAACCACAGCCTCTTTTAGTTTGAATATTGGTAATACTACCTTCTGCCATATATCTTTTAATATCCAAAAGGTCTCGATCCGGCAATAACCCATCTACCCTGTTCTTTGTGTAATCCGCTTTATTTTCTATATAAGTATCATTTTCAAAATAGACTATCCCTTTTGTATCCCTAATGTCTCTTTTTTGGTCTATTTTTTCTACTATTTCATACAATGTATCTTCCCCTTCTCCTACTACACCGGTATTCAGCTCCAAATATTGTAAAACCTCTTTAGGCATAACAGATAATCCCGAACCTCCCACAGTTAAATAAGCATCTATATTCTCCTTACAAAAATCAACTATTTTCTTTACCCCGGGAAGATAATACTTTGTATTTGGGAAAGAAGTATTATCAATATTTCTTATAGAAAATCCAATAAGTTGAGGGCTGAATTCTTTTAAGTTTACCAAAAGCTCTTTTTGAAAATCCTCTACAAAACATAAATCCACTATTTTTACTTCAAGCCCTTTTGCTCTTAATGTCGCAGCTATGTATGCTGCTCCAAGAGGTTGAACTGGATATGGATGTTTCTCCTGATTAACAGCTATTAACAGTATTTTCATTATTCAATATATCCTCTTTTCTCTTTTAATACCATCTCACTATACTCTTCAATGGTTTTAATCTTCTTCTCAAAATAATCCCACAACAACTTGACCTCAATACACTTATGCTTTCTATAGAAGAGTTCATGTGTCTTTCTATGAATACGCATAAAATCTTCCCGATAATGAGCTATATGATAATTGGCTGCCTTCTTCCCTAACACAAATTTACATCCATACTTATACAGACGATATCCTAATTCTAAATCTTCTCCTCCCCATGTTTTTCCAATATTTTCATCAAAACATCCTACCTGAGTTAAGTAGCATTTTTTCACCGATACATTCCCTCCCGTACAACCTATCCAGGGACTAACACAGTTTCTTCCATTACCCGAAAGCATTTGATGAATTCCTATCTCAAATCGGGTAAGTTTCTTATTCATCTCTCTTATCTTCTCGAAGTTATTAATAATATCCTCTTCAGAGATACACATCTTCCTTAAACCAGAGATTATCTCTTGTTTATCCTTAAATTGATCAAGCAATATTCCTTTTGTCGGATCCTTGAAAAATTTCAAAAAAGGCATCGTATAGATAGTACCATGAACAACTAATTTGTCTTCATCATTATGATGTTTTACATGTTCTTCGATGAATTCTGGAGACAGAATTAAGTCATCATCGGTAAATATTATTATTTCACCTTTGGCATGCGTTATCCCCAAATTTCTGGCTACGGAACGTCCTTGATTCTGCTGTCTCAGATAATTTATCTTATATGGTAAATTTAATGATCTTACCACATCTTCAGTCCCATCAGTCGAACCGTCATCTATTAACACGACTTCAAATTCTTTCTTTAGATAGGTCTGATTTATGAACGAGGTTAAAGCCAATTTTAATCGTTCTTTTTTATTATAAGTTGAGATTACGAGACTAACTTCCATTTTAACTACTCTTTCCTAACATACTTTTTTCATCAAATATCACTGCTCCTTCAGGACAGAGTTCAAAACAGCAGTAACAGTAAACACAGATTTTTTGATCAATTGTTGGATAAGGTATCAGTCTAATCGCTTCAGATGGACAATGCTCAACGCATATTTTGCACTTCTTACACTTATTAGTATCCACTATTAAATGTCCAAGTGCAAGTCTCATAAATCGTCTTTTATCCCGTCCCTTCAATATAGGTACCCTCTTAAAATCAATTCTTACCTCCTTGATCTGTTCTCCTAAAATTTCTATCTGTTCTAACCTTCCAGCTCCTAATTTTCTCATGTAGGCATTCCTTATTGTAGGAATATCCATGGGGTCATATCCAATAACTGATGAAGAGACAGCGTCAATAGCTACTGAGTCAGTCGATGATATAATTACTCCTATTTTTTTAACTGGACCATGAGTAGGTCCTACTCCTTCCATCCCAACTATTCCGTCCATTATTGCTAAATCAGGTTTTCTAATAGTAAATATATCGACCAATGCTTTAGAGAAAAGTTCAACATCATCAATTCTATGAGTCTTTTTCCTTGAATCTGGCAATATAGCCCCAAACATATTTTTAATAGCACCTGTATAATATACTAAAGCATGTGTCTTTAATTTTGGTATTGAGATAACAATATCTTTCTTTAAGACATCTTTAGAAAAGTAAATTTCCTTCAATTGTTCTCCCATTGGGATTTTTACCATTTCAAAACCATTTTTGTTGAATGGAATTACCTCTATCCCTTCTTCATCAGCAACTTTTATAATCCCAGAGATTTCAAATGCAGGAAGTATTGTACCCGGGCCATCTCCGACTACTGGAATCCCACCCGCCTCTTTTACTAATTGAATCATTGCCTTGATAACCGAGGGATGCGTTGTTGCTCCTTGTTCTGGTGGAAAGGGTCCAGCTATATTTGGTTTTAATAATACCTTATTGCCTTTTCTGACAATATTTCCTAATCCACCTATCAATTTCAGAGATTCTTGCATTGTCTTTTTCACCTCTTCAAAATCATACTCCTTGCATCTTACAACTGCTACTTTTGACTTCATAATATCCTTCCTTGAAAAGATTAATCAACAATACTTAACTTACAGATTCTGATTCTATCTTCGACAGATCAATATTTTTCTTTCTTGCTTTAAATCCAAACTTTAATTGAACAGTTTTTATCTCTTGAATCTTATCTTTAAGAAATGGCCGAACATGTGTTTTTTTATACTCTTCAAATTTGGCACTATCCCAACTAGATTCAGCCAATTCTAATGTTTTCATAAAAAAATATAGTTATTTTCATCTATCTCTCTTTTAATCAATTGAATTTTATTCTCAAATTCTTCAAGCTCCTTACTGATACGAACATCATCTCCAAATTTTCTTCTTACTCGATAGATAAAAGTATAGAGCACTATCTCAAAAATTTCCCAATCCATTACTTCCTGATAGTCTTTCAATATTCTACCCATCTCTCTCGCAAAAGCACCAATACTGGAATTTACAAATTCATATGCATAAGGATCACTAGATTTATAATCATAATTTATAGACAATAGACCGTCATTCTTCAATCTTTCTTTAATTGCTGCGCCAGAATAAAGTTCTAACCGTGTGCAATAGCGACGAAGATTATATCCTATTTTCCCTCTCAAGAAATTTGCATTGTCTCTCAAATCATAAAACGTACTATAGGGATGGAAATTAATAAATCCATACGATGTAAAAATTTTATGCCGATTTAGTAGTTCAACAACTCGTAAATTATCTTCTACTGTAGCTCGTTTATTAAATAAGGTTAGTCCTTTTTGATTTCCTGATTCAAATCCAATAAGCACCTTTTCAAGTCCAGCCTTGATTAACAATTTTAATAGATCATCGTCTTTTTCACTCCAATTCTCTGCCCGAAATCTAACCGTAAAATAGATATCTAAATTTCTTTGAATTATCTCTTCACATATTTCTCTTACTCTTCTCTTCCCTAATTTTCCAGGATCCTCAATAGTGTCATCTACAAAATCAAAGGTGTGAATATTATATTTTTTTACCAAAAATTCTATTTCATCCACAAAATTTTTAGGGGAACGTCCTCTCCATGCTTTCCCTTTTTGAATTCCCTTAAAAGAAGGATTACCACAAAAGGCACAATTGCCTAAACATCCTCTACCACCAATTACTCTTAGATATGAAAGTTTAAGTTTATGCTCTTCAAGTTCATCTCTAACAGGAAATGGAAGAATATCCAGGTTGTCAATTAATGGTTGTCTATCATTTTCTCTTCTCTTTTATTTCTTGAGTTCAACATTTTCAAAAACCTGTTTAATCCTATGCAAAAACCGAGCTCCTACAACCCCACTACCTAAACGATGGTCACAAGCCGCATACAAAGTAGCCATGGGACGAATTACTATCTCATCCTTCACTACTACAGCTCTTTTGGTAATTCTGCCTATTACTAATACTACCCCTTGTCCTGGAGGAAGAAAGGGCATGTGGATATCAACACCATATAGCCCAAAGATATTCAATATAAAGGTCGGTTTACCCTTCATAGCTGAAGCAATCTTTTGAAGTCTCTTGGCAACCTTATCATCTTGCTGTGATATGGAAGCCAGTCCCCATGAATCCTTTTTCACTTTTTTACTCAAATTGTGTATCATAGAAACAAGTTCTTCCAATGTCTTTTTATTTGCCTCTCGAATCACTACCACCGGACCTGCTTCTCCCTTAACTCCAGCACTCATCACTAATCCTATATTAATATCCGGATTAACATGAATTTGATTATCCCTTATTGTAGCATTTGCAAGTGGAAATTCTTCTATAATTTGTGCCACTACCTGCACAAAAATAGGAGCAAAGTTTAAACGAAGATTTGTTTTTTTCTCTATTTCAGGTTGTATTTCTTTCCGCCATTCTATAATCTTTGACATATCCACATCTATTTTACCACCTACTTGAGGAACAATTTCCCCCGGGGCAAAAGTCTCAGAATCAATCCGTGCCCATCCAGTTAACGGTATAATCTTTTCTTCTGACATAGCTGCCTTCCTTTTATCTATATAGTCACCAAAGTGTTAAACTTCTATGGAGCATATTTCATCTAAATGTAATCGTTTTAAGGTGTCTTTTGTAGGAATTCCTGTCCGTTTATCCCATCCATGAAGTTGGTAATATTCATCTAACATTCTATTGAAGGATTGAATATTAATCTTTTTACCCTTATTCTTTCCTAAAGGCATCGGTTGAAAATATCGGGAGGGTAAATTATCATGTTCTCTCCTAATTCCTTCCCGAACTAAGTACATCCTTTCAATATTTGTTATTCTTTCCCCAATTTCAGAAAGTTTTTTTTCGAGAGCCTCATCCCTGTTGCATAATAGATTAATTTACTAACTTCTTCAAATCCAAATAAATCAGGACTAAAATATTTCGTAATAAATTTACATATCCCTAACGAATCAACCACAGCATATAGATTTTCAGACCACCAAACCATTCGAGCCTTTCCTTTATATGAATCGGGATCATTTGAAACCTCACCTCCATAGATTTCCCCAAGTTTATCCTCTGAAAGTTTTAAAAACTCAAATGTAGGACGACTTCTTAAATGATCCGCTCCTCGTGTAGATGTAGCAACTCCTAATGCTGATCCTTTATGTCCTCTAATGTCAACCGGATCTGATTGAGGAAGATTCTTAACCCATATTAAATATTGAGCAGAATTTTTTCCTATTCTTTCTAAAGCATTCCTTGCACCGTTAGCCCAAGTTCATGCCTTTAAAAAATAAGTTGTGTAGAATCAATGGTTTACAACTCAAAGAAATTGAGTTTTGGCACTACAGATTCGGTTTTTCATAATGTTGCCTTTATTGTTTTTCCGGGCTGGCAAGGTAGATTCAAGGCATCATAGATTTCTTTGTGAAACAACTCGGGCCGGCAGGATTTTCTTGTATGGATCATTTTGCCATCCTTTCTTTTCATCATCGTTGTCACTCTTACATGGGTAGATAA
The DNA here is from genome assembly GCA_030018635.1 of bacterium. Classification (GTDB taxonomy): domain Bacteria; phylum UBA9089; class CG2-30-40-21; order CG2-30-40-21; family SBAY01; genus SBAY01. The sequence continues at coordinate 98 of JASEHU010000027.1, read as the reverse complement.
GCGGGTACGAATCGTTTCCCAGTCATAATGTATTCCCTTTTGTCGCAGCTTACAACGGATGTTCCATCTTGTACCAACAGAGCGAGCGTAGTTTAACC
>JASEHU010000279.1 GCA_030018635.1 bacterium | reverse complement strand
TTCTATTTTCCAATTTCAAATTTCAATATGTCAAATTATTTATTAGATTGCATATTATTATATCCTTATCCCTTCAAAGGCTCTTACATCACGATGATAGCTGCTACCTTGTTTGGATTTGGCATATTCCTTCACCTCGGTAGCTACCTCACCTACTTCCCAATAGGAAGTGAGATTTCTTTTTAAATTATTGACACAACCAATAGATATTGTCAGAAGGGGAAATTTTTCTTTTTTGCCGTCACGGGAATTCCTTATGGTATATCCTCTTTTAATATCCTCCTCCTGATACAGGTCTTTTATCCTCAAATCAAATTGCGAGATTATCTCCTGGCAAAGATTATCTGCCCGGTCAGGAGTAGTAATAGCAATAAAGTCATCCCCACCAATATGGCCGATGAAATCGGATTTAGAGCCAAATTTTTCAAAACTCTCCAATAGAACTTTAGCCGTTATTTTAATAGCAGAATCCCCTTGTAAAAAGCCATAAATATCATTAAAGGTTTTAAATTTATCAATGTCTAAATACATTATTTCAAATTTCTCATCATGATTGAGCACGCGTTTTAGAATTTCTTCTTCGATTGATACCGTGCCGGGTAATCCTGTTAGTGGGCTGACCGCACGCTCCTGTTCTACCCGTCTGAGTAAGGCCTTGACCCGGGCGGATAATTCTCTTAAATTAAAAGGTTTAACCATATAAATATCCGCACCGCTTTCTAATACCTTAATCTCCTCTCCTATATCTGAACCGGTTGTAATAGTAATAATCGGAATATGTGAGGAGCGTGTTTCCCGACTTAATCTTTTGCAAAGTTCATATCCATTTATATCCGGCAATGAAATTTCGGTGATGATTAAATCCGGTGGTAATTCATAGATTTTTTGCAAGGCATCCTCTCCGTTTTGGGCAATAATAGTCCCAAAACCCTCTAATTCTAAACTCCCCTTTATCGCCTTAGCTGTCCAGAGGTCATCATTAACAATTAATATCCTGCGAATGGGAAATTTTTTCTTTATATACTCGCCTTTGAATATCCAATCTTTATCTTCGGCTAAAATATCTAAAAATGTATTGACTATATTGGAGTCAAGCTCAACGCCGGAGAGCCTTTTCAACTCATTTACGGACTCATCAAACGATAACGGTTTTCGATAAGGCCGCTCGGAAACAAGGGCACCAAAGGTATCAACTGCCCTGATAATTCGAGCAGTCAGAGGAATCTCTTCTCCTGAGCGTCCCTGTGGATAACCTTTACCATCATAGGATTCATGATGGAAAAGGGCAGAGGAAGAAATCTCATCGGGCAGACCGGCTTCTTTAAGAATATCAGCCCCTAACCTTGGGTGCTCTTTAACGACCTCTAATTCTTCCTGGGTAAGTCGACCTGGTTTTAATAAAATTTCCTTATCGATTTTGATTTTCCCAATATCATATAAAAATGCCGCCATTTGAATGATTTCTAACTGCTGATATGTCAATCCTAATCTTTGTCCAATCGCTAAAGTATAAATTGCCTTCTTCTCTGAATGCCCTTTTGAATAAGCATCAATGTCATTGACCAGTTCACTTAAGACCTTAATCGTATTATAAATATGCTCAGGGAAATCATGATGCCCTTGAGCAATATCCTTAACAAAGATTGTTTGGGTTGTTTTAATAAAGTCGGAGAGTTGATTTATCTTTTCTTCAAAGATATTGGCAGGTTTTATATCTCTGATATCTGGAACTATCTTTTGCAACAGAGAAAATGCCTCTGCATTTTCAGAGTCAAGTTCTAATACCTTCTCCAGTCTTTGTTTTGCCCAGGTAGAGAATATTTTATCCTCCTGACTTTTATCAAAATATATCTTACCCAGTTCAAGATGTGCCTTTTTGTTTTGCGGATAAACCTTTGTTGCCTCTTTAAAACAATCAATGGCTTTATTGAGATTATTTACTGTTTTAAATTTCATTCCAATGGTAAAATGTCCTTTACTTTCTTGCTCCTTGATGTATCGTTCCGGTTCGGTTTTTTCAAATCGCCAATCTCTACCTATCTTCGTGCCTTTGACCTCATCCCGATGAATCATTCGATGGATGGTTAACGGTTTAACCCGCAGAATTTTAGCTACTTCATATAAATTTAAAAGTCCATTTTCCATCATTTATCTCCTGTCCCCTAATTATCAATTAATAATTGGTAATACTTTAGCCATCTGAAGTGGAATCATGGTAATCGGTTATCGGTTATCAGGTAATCGGTAATAGATACACTCACCAATCATCTGATGACTGATCACCGATCACCTGATTACCAATTACCTTGCACTTCATTTGGGTAAATAGTTACAACAATTGTTAATTCCACCTTCTAATTCTTTTATCTTCGTATAAATTTCTATATCTTCCGGGTCGAACTTAAGGGCTTGCTTAAGTCTATCCATCGCCCATAATTGATACAACTTATCATTTTTTCCTATCTCGAGATAAATCTGGGCAAGTTGCCAATGGGCATCTTTATGCAGGGGATAAATTCGAGTTACCTCCTTAAAATAATTAATAGCGTTATCTATTCTCCCAGTCTCTTTTTCGAGCATTCCCCATTTATAAAGTTGTTCACTTTCTTGAGAATCAAAATATTTAAATACCTCTGTTCTCCTGATTTTCCATCGGCCAATATACACACCTTTGATTTCGTCATTAACCACCATCTCATAGGCTTTCAGATACTGAACTCTAATAACCCTGGCTAATTCTTTTATAGTTAATAGTTCTTCATCGCCCTGGTATGGATTGTAAGAATTCAATCTTTGAGGAATTATATCCATCTGCGCGAAATATGAATGTAGATTTCTATCCTCGAAATCAAGTTCCAATGCCTTCTCAAACCTGCGTTTAGCTAAATCATAATAGGTTTCATCCTCATTTATATTATCATAATAAATTTTACCCAATTCAAACTGAGCAAATCTATTCAGGGGATAGATACTACCGGCATCTTTAAAACAAATAACCGCATTTTTTAAATCCCCTATATTTTTAAACTTCATTCCTTTAGCATAAAATTTTTGGCTCTCTTTTTCATTGATATATCTATACGGTTCGGTTTTTCTAAATCGAAGTGTTCTATGTCCTATCCTAATTGAGCGTATTTGTCCTGCATAAACCATTTTAAATATGGCTAATTGTTTGACCCGAAGAATATCGGCTACCTCATCTACAGTCAGGAGAAAAAGTCCTTCCTTCAAACTCACCCCTCCTCACTTTAGTCATTTGAAGTTGAATCCTGGCGACCTGTGCAATCGACATTTATTGACAATTTGTAAAAATTCAGGTAAAATGTAGAATATTGAATGTAGAATGTAGAATGTAGAAATTGGAA
>JASEHU010000278.1 GCA_030018635.1 bacterium | reverse complement strand
AAGTTGGAAGTCCGAACAGGTTTGAAACCTGGAACTTGGTTAGAGCATTTTTCCTCAAACTCGTTATAGATTGAGAGTTTTCACACAATCTGCCGTTACACCAGAGCAACTTTTGACCGGATTAAATCAAAATACTTACAAGGATCTTTTAGAGTATCTATCCGTTCGATATTAAACGGAGTAGATTGGGGTTAGACCCAATACTGTTCGGAATGAATTTGCCAAAATGGGAAATTTATTTTAAAAAACAAACTGGAAGCCCAAACTTATTTGGGAGGGAGCATACCTCAAACTCGTTGAGGCATCCATTATTCAGGAATTTGATGATCAGATACAATTACTGCTTTTTCATCCTTTTATTCCTCTTCTTTCTCGGCTATTTGTTTTACCACCACACTTAAGGCAATAAAGAGATAGAAAAGAGGCATATGTGCTTGATGTAGAAAACTTCCACTGACTATATAGCCACAAAAACTAATCTCTAACATATTAGCCATAGAAACTACCCATTTCCCCTTTTGCGTATTAGCAAATTTCTTCCTCAATTGCCATAGTTCCCGGATAGAGATAATGGGCAGGAGGATAAAGAACAATAACGCTATTAATCCGCATTCACTGGCTATTTGAATGAAAGAATTATGTGGCTCAATACCTGTATGTGCGTAAGGATTATATTGGGGAATAAGTAAAGAAAAATTACCTAATCCTACTCCAATTACAGGTTTATCTTTTATCATCTTCAATCCTGTCTTCCAGGCCACAATCCTTCCCATAGCTGAACCATCCTGACGATATTCTAAGATACTATGTATTCTATCCTTATACCCTTGCGGAAGAAAAAGGAGAACACAGAGAATGAGGAATAGACTTGTAAATGAAGAAATGAGTTTATATTTAGTCTTTAACCAAATCAATCCTAAAACAGTAACTAATCCCAGAAATCCTCCTCTTGAAAAGGTAAGTATTGTTGCCAAAATCATTGATAAAAACAACAAAGCCAAAATTACCTTTTTAAGAGGAGATTTTTCTACAAAGGAAAAATAGAAAGCAAAAGGAATGGTCATGACCAATGAAAGGGCAAAAAGATTGTTATCTCCGCACCCTGCACCACCCAGATGGGTTATCCCTCTAAAAAGGTAAGATGCTCCTACATCTAAAGATAGAAATCCAAAGATAAAAAGTATAGTCCAGATAAAATATTTTAGATTTCTTTTAGAATCAATAAGATTAATTACGGCAAAATAGAAGAAGAAAACCTTACTGATAGTTTCTAATGGTTGCCAACAGAGACTTTTATCAAAGGCAAAAATAATAGAAATCAACATCATCAGCCAGAGTCCTAAAATAAGGTAATTCTGTGTGGCTTTAACAAATCTATATTTCTTATTCTTTATAGCCCAGATTAACCATCCCCAAAGGGTGGCTAAAGTAACAGTTCTGGAAAACCAAAAACCTCCTAGGGGAATTAAATAAGCAAGCAGACAATAAACAATAACTCCTATAAAAGGTCTAATGGGTGTCCACATTAAGGCTATCAAGGTACAAGAGCCGGCAAAAAGGTATTTTAATGCAAGACCCTTTAATAAACCTAAATATAAGAAATAAATCTCTTTTAAACATAGAATAAGAACGAAGATGAACAAGATAAAGATATATTTCCCTCTCCACTCTTTCCTAAACCTCCCATACCATTCTTTTATAGAAAGGATATTACAAGATTGTCCAAAATTACTCTCTGATGTATTAAAACAATTAAAAATAAATGCCATAGACAAGTTTTCCTTTATTTATGGTGACGATAGTTATTATATCAAAAAATAAAATTTAATGCAAGAAAAAGTTCCTGTTGACATTTTAAAAATCATATGCTATTCTTAATAAGATGAAGATGATAAGTGTTATTGGGCAAGACCTGATTTTGCAAAATAATGCCCTGATAGAATAGATTTATCCACCACCTGACATTTGAATCCGTACATAAATTTATATGATGATGAGGAGACCCATTGTTTTTAAAAGAGATAACCATAAAAAACTTTCGAAATTTTAATGATTTAAGTTTAAACTTTGATTCAAGAATAAACATCTTTGTCGGAGAAAATGGAGCAGGGAAGACAAATCTTTTAGAGGCAATTTATTTTCTTGGGATTTCAAAATCCTTTCGCACAAACCAGGATAAACAGTTAATTAAATTTGATGAAGTTGAATTATTTTTAAATGGTAAAATATTAAAAGAAAACACCGAAACTCAGATTAATATCTCATTTACTATCAATAACGAGGCAAGTCTCCAAAAGAAAGTCAGGGTAAATAATAAAGCCCTGACAAGAATAATAGATTTAATTGGACAATTAAAGGTAATTGTTTTTTCACCTGAGGATTTAGAGATTGTCAAGGGTAGCCCGGCAATACGGAGACGATTTCTTGACATCGAACTATCTCAAGTATCTCCTAATTATTTATACAACCTCCAGAGATACCTCAAAATCATTAAACATCGCAATCAAATATTATCTATAATAAAGAGAAACCGTGGATTAGACTTAAGAGAATTAGATGCCTGGAATGACCAATTAGTGGAAACAGGTATCCCAATTATAAGGAAGAGGCAAGAGTTACTCAACGAATTAAATCCTTTAATCAATGAAATTTATCACCAGATTAGAGGCTTACCTCAAGAGATAAAAATTAATTATAAACCTTGCGTGGTTGAGGAAGATTTTAGAGAAAAACTTGAAATAAAACAAGAAGATGAAATAAGGCAGGAGACAACCTTAATTGGTCCACATCGAGATGATATTTCCTTTTATATAAATGACATTAATGCCAGGTATTTTGCCTCTCAAGGCCAACAGAGGACAATAGCTATTTGTTTGAAATTAGCCGAACTTCAATATCAATATCTTCAAACACAAGAGAGCCCTATTCTTTTGTTAGATGATGTTACCTCTGAATTGGATGAGGCAAAGCGGGAGGCTCTTTTAAATTTTGTAAGTAAAGATATTAACAAGGCAAACCTTCAGGTTTTTATTACCACAACAGATGTAGCTGAGTTAAGCCCAGATTTTGTAAAGGATGCATGCATATTTAAAGTTAAGCAAGGTGAGATTCACCATCAGACTGCAAAAAACTTACTTTAACCGTAATTCGGTGGTATTACTATATTGATAGAAATTGATAGAAAGATTGTTACGGATTACATCTGAATTGCTGACACATCCCAGTAATTCTCATTATGAAAATGTGTAAGCAATGAGAAGTGGAGAATAGTGGTTCATAACATTTGATATTGTGGGTGCTCCAGTAGTCAAAATTCAGGAGTCAGGAGTCAGAATAAAAAAGGCGCTCCTGGAGTGAGGTTTATTC
>JASEHU010000277.1 GCA_030018635.1 bacterium | reverse complement strand
CAATATCAAATGGAATGACCCACTAACCTACTTCACAACTGATAACTGAGGGATTGCTGCGTTCCACAAAAAATACTTGACCTGAATCGTTTTTTATTGTATACTATATAATTATGATTAATTGGTCAAAAATAAAATATGGGATAGTTATTACTTTAGTGATTTTGGTCTATTTACCTACATTTCTCTGGATGAAATATAAATTTTTAGAGAGTGAGTCAAATTATTCCCATGGGTTTTTAGTGCCTGTCATCTCATTATTTTTAATCTGGAAAATGAAGGATGAATTAAAAGGAATACCTGTTAGTCCTCTATCTAACGGCTTAATATTATTTTGTGTTGGGTTATTAATTCATTTAGTCAGCCGTTGTTTTTTAATAGATTTCGTCTCTGGATTTTCACTTATTCCGGTTATCTTTGGATTGTCGCTTTATCTTTTGGGTAAAAATATTACGCAAAAACTCATCTTTCCCTTAGGATTCTTAGTTTTTATGGTCCCTTTACCTGATGTCCTAACCTTGTTTTTAACCTTTCATATGAAGATGTTTGCCACATATTGGTCAACGATAGCTATAAATTTAATAGGTATCCCTGCGGTGATGGAGGGGGCAAAAATAAATCTACCCAATGACTTTCTTGAAATTGGAGCACCCTGCAGCGGTATTCGGTCTTTAATTACACTCTTAGCCTTAGGAAGTTTATATGCCTACCTTTCACCTATATCCTTTTTAAAAAAGATAAGTTTGTTTTTATTGACTATTCCTATTGCCCTTTTATCTAATATTGTTAGAATAGTTTTTCTGGCATTTATTACTTATGTTTATGGTCAAAAAGCCTCATTAGATGAGCCAGGACACAGTATTGCCGGACTACTTGTCTATCTAGTAGCCTTAGCCGGGTTAGGGGCATGTGGGAAAGTTTTAACCTGGCACAAGGAAAAGGAAGTGGAAAATGGAGAGTAAAAAAAATTGGACAATCGTCATCTCTTTGTTATCCGTATCTTTAGTATTCATCATCCTCCTTTCTTTACCTTCCTCATCTACCAAAGATATCGGATTAGGGAATTTTCCTGAAATAATTGGGGATTGGCAAGGAGAAAATCAGAATATTGACCAGAGGGCTTATGAAATGTTACCAAAAAGCGATTTACTCCTCAGAGTCTATAAAAATACAAAAGAAGAGGTCATATCTCTTTTTATCGTAGCCAGTAGTAGTAATCCGGAGGCTTTTCATCCACCAGAGCTTTGTCTCGGAGGAGCCGGTGCCCAATTCCTAAAAAAAAAGGCTGAAGAAATTCAATTTGGTAAAGAAAAGATTCAGGTTAATAAACTCTATATTAAAGAAAGAGATAGGGAGGACCTGACACTCTATTGGTTCAGGGTTGGCAAAAAAACTACCCATAGTTACTACATTCACCAGTTGAATATGATTTTTGACCAGGTAATGCGAAAAAGAAGTGTTTCAGCCATGATTAGAGTAGTAACTGCGGTTGAGAATGGAAAGGTAGATGAGGCATTTGAGCGAGAAAAAGGTTTTATTGAAGAAATATCACCGCTATTTGATAAGTATATTCAATAGGGAAGAGGTAATCGGTAATCAGGTTATCGGTAGGACGGGATATAGGGTCATATCTTGAATTGTGGAAAGACTAATTCACAATTCAAGATGCAACCCTACTCTTCTCTCAACCCTACTCTTCTCTACTCTTCTTTTCTGGCTTTACTCAAATTAAAATCTTCTAATCTTGCATTTTCTAATTTGCTATCGATTTCAACATTTTTTTTGTTCTATTCATGGCTTGTTTGTTTTTTGTAAATCCTCCTTTCGTTTTCATTCATATCCCTGACGCTAGTGGATTGAGCAGATATTTTTTTGGATTGTTGAGTTAAATCCATTGCATTCAGACTGACAGGCAGAAAGACAAAATAAAACACCGCAGATTCATAATAACATTCTTTTCCCTTAACTAAGGGATTACTTATTCCTCTATGAATCCCACATAAGGCAGATTTCTGAATTGTTCAGCGTGGTCTAATCCATAGCCGACAACAAACTTATCCGGGATAGTAAAACCTACATAATCTACCTCTACCTCTACCTTACGACGGGAAGGTTTATCTAAGAAGACACATATCTTGACCGTCTGCGGATTAAATTGCTCTAAATGCCCTTTGATTGCCTTTAAGGTAATGCCGGTATCGATGATATCTTCCACCAGGAGAATATTTTTCCCAGCGATAGATTTAGTGTTTATCCCTGTCAGTTTAACCTTGCCAGAGGTTACCTTCCTTGACCCATAACTTGATGCCTTTATAAAATCACATCTTATCCCTATTTTCTCTAATTTCCTGACGAGGTCAGCCATAAATATCCACGAGCCTTTCAGAATACCGACAACCATCAATTCCTTATCTTTATAGTCGTTGGATATCGCCAAGGCAAGTTCCTGAACCTTTTCTTTGATAGCTTCCTCTGAAATAAGTACCGGTATGTGTTGAGTAGACATCTTTTCAACCTCCTTAAATATTAGCCTTCCGCTTATAAAGTATGGTCTGTCAAAAGAAACCGTTCGGAAAGGGAAAACTGGATTTATCACTTGATCCATCAGATAACTTTGCATTTGGCAGTTCATAGGTTTATTCCTTTTGCCACACGACCTCATAGACATCTTCAACATTAATAACATTTAAGCCAGGAATTCGTGAGAAATGATCAACATTTCTGGTAAGAAGCGGGAGACTTGAAGATAGGCAGATACCTGCAATCAGAATGTCCTTTACCCCAATATCCATTCCCTGTTTAACTAAATCCACATGAATCCTTGTCGCTTCTTCTGAGGATTTATTATCCCATGGAAGAAATATTAAAGAAGAAAGCACATCCCTAACCCCTTCCATTTTTTCGGAGTAGAAGCCACCATAGTAGAGTTCATAAGTAGTGATTGGAGAAACACAACATTCATATTCCTCAAGTGCCCAGGATAATACATTTCCATAGACTGGAATTTCTCTTAAATAGTCAATTATCACATCTGTGTCTATACAAATTCTTTGGGTTTCCACTTCTTCCATGACTCATCCAACTCCTTATAGATAAAATTAATATTAATCCCCTTCCAACTGCCTTTAGCCATTTTGAACCTTTCTGATTCTCTAGCTCTTTTCATATTTCGATTCACCTTATGAATCCAAAGCATTTCGTTTTTTACCTCCACATCCACCTCTTCCTTTTCATAGATTCCCAATATCTCACAGAGATTTTGAGGCAAAACAATAATCGCCTCCTTAGTGAGCATCACTTTCAACATTTTCATCACCTCCTCGTATAATTAAAAATTATGAATTATGAATTATAAGATTAAGAATTTATTGTCTTCTTTT
>JASEHU010000276.1 GCA_030018635.1 bacterium | reverse complement strand
ATATCTCTGACGGTGAATGAGGAGATATTGAGTGAAACAGCCAAACTGGATGGCTAAATGCTTACTTATGGAATTGAGACTTTAATATATCGGATTAGAGAGTAATTCTAATTGAATCATAAACTCACCAGGTGTTTTTTCCCAGGTAATTCCATCCGCGGTAAAGGATGAACGGCCAAAATTGTAGTAATTATCCACCATTACCCCCACATCTGCACCCTCCAGAACACTCAAGGTAATAACATTTTTACCCTTTTTCAGGATTAATTTTGGATTTTGGAATTTGAATCTTATCTGGCGAACAAAGGGCCCATAAGGAATATCCTTACAATTTATAACGGATAGGACCAGATCATTAATCTTGATTAATAATTTCCCCTTATCGCTACAGCAGTAATTCAGACTTATCCCGGCAAATTCAAATTTTTCCACCTCTTGCGTAATAATAATCTCTTTTTTGATGATTTTCATTGGTGAATCTATTGTTTCCTTGACATCCCCATGCCAATCCCCACTATCATCTCGAAAGACAAAACCTTCCCTTTTCTCCAGACAAAAGCCATTCGGATTAGTCAGAGGATATGTCCAGCCATAAAATGTATGGAAATCAACTACTGTATAAAGGATGATAAAAAGGATTAATGTCGTAAAAAAAGATATTAGCTTTCGGGACTGGAGTTTTTTAAACCAATAATAGATAGTCCAGCCGGCGAAAATACTTAAAAAAGGCACGACCGGTACCCTGAATCGAGATTGAATAAAGAAAAGAACAATGGCCGACAGGTATCCCAAAATGGTTAAATATAAAAGAAAGAGATTTTTATTCAATCTTCTCAGGCAGAGAAATAATCCCATTATGCCTAAGGATGACACCAACCCAAAGGGAATCATTACTCTAAGTAAAGGGGAGAGTGTCTGAAATCGCTCATAGACAACATCATTATCCGGTATTTCATAGGCATTCCAGAACAAGGTACATTTCTTTAGTAAAAGCATGAGATATTTTTCAGGCTTTTCCTTGATAAATCTTATGGTATCCTGAAGATAAAAGTCTTTATTTTTACGGCTTAATTCCTCTGTATAAGGAGGCAGGTGGTAAAATCCTTCTGAGTCTTCATTATTCCCGGCCCAAAGGGCTACCGGTCCCGTAGTAGTTATAAGAATGAATTGACCACTATATTTATAATTACGATAGGTAAAAGGGGCGAAGGTCAGGCACATACCTAAAATAATAAGTCCTGCGGTTTGGGCAAATTTCTTTGTTAGTCTTAATTTAATCATTAACCAGAGGAATAAAAATGGCAAGACTAAAAGGGTGGTCGAGCGAGATAAAGCCGAAAGGGCTAAAACTATCCCTGTGACAAAATACCATTTAGGAGAGGTGCTCTTTAAAAGTAAAAACACACCCAACAGAAGTAAAAAGGTGTCTAATGTAGTGGTTAAGAGTAAGGTTTCATAAACCATGAAACTACCATAAATCGCACAAATACCACAAGCAATCATCCCGGTAGATTTATTGAATAGTCGCTTTCCAATTAGATATACGAGGAAACAAGTCCCTAATCCTATAAATATCTGGACATTTATGGCTTTAAGCGGATTATGTTCTATAAAGGAATAAATAATCGCCAGGAAGTAATAATATAACGGATTGAAACTATAAGGACTTTTAGGCAGGCTACCATCTAACACCTGCATGGCCAGGCTATCATAATTACCTGAATCTGTTCCTTCGAAATGTAAAAAATTGGGGTCATTAACCTTTACCTGGGATAAGTAAATAAGCCTGAGAATTAATCCGACTAATAAAATGCCAAAAATAATAAATTTATCTTTCTGGTTTAACAGAAATTTCTTTGCTTTATCCTTAATTGATATATGATGAGGAATTGTTTTTCTGTGTAATTTCTTTTTCTTAGCCATAGTTTTAAAAAGGGTTCAAGGGTCTAATGGTTCGAGGGTTCAAGGGTAAGAAAAGAAAGAGATACCCTCTCTTTTTCTTACCTTCGACCCCTTGAACTTCCTGATAACTGAGGTATTACAACCTGACTTACCCTTAATCTAATAAGTCAAGTAACTGTGCCAGTGTATTTTTTAACTCCTTGCGTGAGACAACCATATCTATCAGACCATGTTCCAACATAAATTCTGCTCGCTGAAATCCCTTTGGTAATTGTTGATTTATGGTTTGTTCGATTACTCGTGGGCCTGCAAAACCTATGAGTGCCTTAGTCTCGGAAATGATAATATCTCCAAGTGAGGCAAAACTTGCCGTAACTCCACCGGTAGTCGGGTCGGTAAGCACAGAAATAAAGAGTGTATCTGAGGTATCTAACCTGGCAATGGCACTTGCGGTTTTAGCCATTTGCATTAGAGACATTATCCCTTCCTGCATTCTGGCACCACCGGAACTTGAAATAATTATTAGAGGTAATTTGGCCGAAATAGCCTTTTCGATTGCTCGGGTAAGTTTCTCACCCACTACCGAACCCATACTCCCACCCATGAAATTAAAGTCTAAGATACCAAGCACAATTTTATGACCATCAATTGTCCCTGTCCCGGTAATCACTGCATCGTTAAGTTCTGTTTTATCTTGAGCTATCTTTAAACGCTCTTTATAGCTTTTCGAATCGGTAAAATCCAGGAAATCGGTTGGTGAAATATCCGTATCATCCTCTTGAAGGCTATCGTTATCTAAGACAGTAGTTATCCTTTCCTGAAGACTTAGTCGGAAATGGTAGTTACACTCAGGACATACCTTTAGATTATCCTCCCAGTCTTTTTTATAAATCATTTCACCACAATCTTTACACTTTACCCATAATCCCTCTGCTATTTCTGATTTCCTTTGTGTAACTGGAATAGTGGTGTACTTAGGTTTTCTAAACCAGGCCATTTTTGTCCCCCCTTTTAGTAAATGGTAATCGGTAATGCCTCAGTTACCGATTGGTAATCCATCAGTTATCAGAGTACGATTACAATTTTGGATTGAGGATATTAAGATTCCTCAATCTAAAACCTAAAATCCAAAATTTCATTTAGTATCAACTGATAACTGACAACCGATTACCTTACTTCTCTGCCTCTTCTTCCAGCATTACCGGAATTCCATCTCTGACTGGATATTTACGACCACAAGATGTACAAATCAGTCTTTGACTTACCTCGTCATAGGTAATATCCGCTTTACATACCGGGCAAGCTAAAACATCTAACAATTCCTTGTCAATCATTTTCAATCCCCCTTTTTTCACAATATACACTAAAAGTAAATAAATTTCAACAAAAATATTTAAAGGTCAGCAATTCTCATTATGAAAATGTGTAAGCAATTATACTGCTACCCTGTAGTACTCCATGACACTTAAATTTGTGGGTTTTTCTCACACAAAGAACACAAAG
>JASEHU010000275.1 GCA_030018635.1 bacterium | reverse complement strand
TAAAATGAATTTATCCTCTTGTTTTACACAAGTTAGCTATTCACGGACACCACCGGATTTAGGATATGTTCTCTTTTGCCGATTTTATGCGGGATTTGAAAAGTAAGAGAAGTAATTTTGAATTTTATATTGTGGGGTCAAAGGAAAAAATACTAAAGATTTTTTAAAAAGATGTCGAGTTCAAAAGGGTAAAGAGCTAAAATTTTAGGAATAATCATCATAAGATTAAGATTTTTAAGTGTTCTACTTCTTTTAATGAAATTAAAGTCGAAAACGATAAGGAAAAGGGTCAATTATATGTCAACAGCCTGTTGAAAGTAGAATTAACTCGATGAAGATAGAAAGGGAAAACATGGCGGAGTGAATCTTTACCTAACAAGTCAATGAAGCGGATTCGCTTCGTTCACCGCTTATTTTATCGTTAGACACATGGTAAATGAAATGCTTATATTGGTGTAAAGGTGATTTATGTACATTAAGGACACATCTATGAATTTATACTTGATAAAACTTGAGGGATGACGAAGGAGATAATAAAAATGCACAACATAGCTATCTATCCGGGGACATTTGACCCGGCAACGAATGGACATTTAGACATAATTGAGCGGGCGGTGCCTTTGTTTGCCCAGGTTATCGTTGCGGTTACCTGCGATTCTTCTAAACCAACACTTTTTTCTATCCAAGACCGAATACAAATGATAAAAGATGTAACCCAAAATTATTCTAATGTCCGGGTAGAGGAATTCTCCGGATTGTTGGTTGATTATGCCTGCAAAAAGGAGGCGAATGTTATCATTCGTGGATTACGAGCGGTGTCTGATTTTGAACATGAATTTCAAATGGCTTCTTTAAATAAAAGATTAAACCCGAAGATAGAAACATTATTTATGATGACCCATGAGGATAATTTCTTCTTGAGTTCATCAGCCATAAAAGAAATAGCCGCTTTAGGTGGTTCATTAGCGGGATTTGTCCCGAATATTATCGAAGAAAGGATAAAACAGAGGTTGAGTAATTAAAAATTATGAATTATGAATTATGAATGAAGAATGAAAAAAAAGACAATAAATTCTTAATCTTATAATTTATAATTCATAATTTATAATTCATAATTATACGAGAGGTTTAAAAGATGAAACAAATAACCCTTATGTTAGCCATTCATAACCATCAGCCTGTAGGGAATTTTGACCATGTATTTGAAGAGGCCTATCAAAAGGCATATCTTCCTTTTATTAAGATATTAGAAAAACATCCAAAGATTAAAATGTCCCTTCATTATAGTGGTTGCCTATTGAATTGGTTTTTAGAAAGGCATCCGGAGATAATTAGCAAGGTAAAAAAACTCATTGGGCAGGGCCAGGTAGAGATACTAACCGGAGGATTTTATGAACCTATATTGCCCAGTATCCCTGACCGCGATAAGATTGGACAGATTGAAAAGATGACCGAGACTATTAAAAACTATTTTGGGACAGTTCCAAAGGGGATGTGGTTAGCCGAGCGTGTCTGGGAACCTCAATTAGCCAAACCCCTTGGCGAGGTAGGGGTAGAATGGACATTAGTTGACGATAGCCATTTTAAATGGGTGGGCATTAAGGATATGTCCGGATATTACATCACTGAAGAAGAAGGGGTAACCTTGAAGATATTCCCTATCAGTCAAAAATTAAGATATTTAATCCCCTTTGCTTCTAAGGTAGAAGAGGTGGTTGAGTATTTAGAATCAGTGGCTGATGAGAATACTGGGAAAATGATTCTGATGGGTGATGATGGTGAGAAATTTGGTTTATGGCCAGATACTTATGATTGGGTCTATGAAAAAGGGTGGTTAGATAATTTTTTTACTACATTAGAGAAGACTGATTGGATAAAAACAGCCACATTGTCTGACTGGACGGCTAAAAACAACCCGTTAGGAAGGGTATATTTACCTTGTGCGGCTTATGCCGAATTAATGGAATGGGCATTGCCGGCAGATTCTATTATTGAATATGAAAAGATTATGCACGAATTGGAAAAGAATAAAAAATACCAGGGTTGGACACAATTCATTAAAGGAGGCTTCTGGCGTAATTTTTTAACTAAGTACCCAGAGGCTAATAATATGCAAAAGAAAATGCTCTATGTGAGTAATAAAGTTGCTCAAACCGCTCAAGCATCAGAGGTGTTACTTTATACCGAAGAGGATAAATTTATTGATAATCGCCCGGCAAATATTGGTCGGGCAAGGGAAGAATTATGGCAGGGACAATGTAATTGTGCCTATTGGCATGGTATCTTTGGTGGATTATACCTGCCTCACCTCAGGAATGCTATTTATCAACATCTGATTTCTGCAGAGACTACCGTAGAAAACATCCTCCATGATAACCCAAATTGGCTTGAGGTAGAGGCGATTGATTTTGATAAAGATGGAGAAAAAGAGATTCTAATCTCAAACCAACCCTTGAATCTTTATTTTGCCCCGGCAAGTGGTGGGGTGCTATTTGAATGTGATTATAAACCCAAACCATGTAATATTATTAATACCTTACATCGCAAACAAGAGGCATATCATCAAAAAATAAAACACGCCGGTAAATCTAAAGACCCTTCTTCTACCAAAAGTATTCATGATATAATACGAACTAAACAGCAGAATTTAGATGAACACCTTAATTATGATTCCTACAGACGAGTTTCCCTGATAGACCATTTCTTAGATAAAGATGTTACCCTGTCTGATTTTAGTAAATGTAATTATAAAAAGGCAGGTAATTTTATCGACCAACCTTATAAACATAGAATAAGGCGAGGGAAAGATGAGATAATATTAGACCTGGCACGCAGTGACAATATATTGGAAAATATGCCTATCGTCCTTACAAAATCAATCAGGGTAACAGCCAGGAATCACGAGTTCGAGATAAGTTATGAAATAAAAAATGATTCCGAGCAAAATGCCCTGATTTGGTTTGGGGTAGAGTTTAATCTTGGTTTAATTGGAGGTAATCAGTGTTTTTATTTTCTTCCTGAAGAGGCTCGCCTTGTTGGTAAAGAATTAAAGGATAACAAATTAGATGCCACGGCTGAGGATATTAATTGTTCGGGAATAGGCATCAGGGATGAAATTTATGGGATAGAAATTGATGTCAAGTTTAGTCATCCCTGCAACTTATGGCGATTTCCCATTCACACGGTTTCTTCCTCTGAGGCAGGATTTGAATTAGGCTACCAGGGTTCTGTCCTATTCCCCAATTGGAAGTTTGAACTCAGCTCTTATGATTCATGGAATGTAAAAATCAAGAAAGCTGTTAAGAGTATTATCTAACAGGGGTACGGGTAATAAAAAAGGTAATCTTAATAACATTTCGACCTGTGCAATCGACATTTATTGACAATTTGTAAGAATTTAGGTAAAAT
>JASEHU010000274.1 GCA_030018635.1 bacterium | reverse complement strand
TACATAAGTTCAGTGATTACAGTAGGTTGCCTGTCGTTTAAGAATAGCCACACCCTTTTTATCCTTTAAATCTAAACATGAGTTGACAAGAATGGTTGATAGATGTTAAAGTAGTCTCTTGCTGATAAAGCAAGGTATCACCCGGTTTCCAACCAAATTGTCTTAATTTCTCGATAACCTTTAAATCGGTATCTGTTGCTTCGTTTATTTTTGCCATTGTTCTAACCTTCCTTAATATCCTCTACCATTAAGTTAAAGCAGGCGTTATTTCTATAATTTTGTAGTCCACATCCTCAATATTTACTTTATCTCCCACCCTTTTCTTAAGTAATTTGTTAGCCATAGGTGCCAGATAGGAAATAATCCCTTTATTTACATCGGATTCCCATGGACCTAAAATCGTGTATTCATTGATTACTTCTTTATCATCAAGTCTGTTGAGTTTGAGCTTCGTTCCGATACTCACCTTATCGGTAGTTATTTCTTCCGAAGAAATTGCCTTAACATTGGATAGTTGTGCTCTTAATTTCTCTAATTTGGCATAAAGAAATTGTTGCTGTTGCCTGGCGGCTTTATATTCAAAGTTTTCACGCAAATCCCCATGGGCCCGAGCAGTAGCTATATCTTTAATGTTTTCCGGAATATCTACTTTCATAATCTGTGTCAATTCTTGCTGTTTGGCATCTATCTGCCTTTGGGTAGCATAAAAATAATGGTATTGATTTTCTTTTTTTGCCTCATCTCCTGCCGATTGAATATCCACAGGAAGGTCTTTTTTTACTAAGGCTTTGATTTTATCCTTTTCGAACTCGCGTAAGGCGGGGCTTTGGAGTAAGGCATCATAGATGGCCTCCATCTGTGTAGCATTCAAATACAAATTGGATTCCTCAATCTCTTCTAATAAAAATGCCTTTACCTGGGTTTGTAAGTTCTTGGCCTCATTCCAACCCATAAGTTTAATTAATGTGACTAAAAGGTCATATTTCTTAAGGACATTAAATTTTATATCTTCTTTAAATCTCTTTTTACATATCCAGAGGAATTTCTCAGGATATTTCTTGTAAGACTGGGAGAGTGTTATGAGAATCGTATCAAGTTTTTCTTTTGCCAGGCGAGCCTGTTCATTTGAGCTATGAAGCTCCGTAAGGATACCTTCTAAAAGCCTTGCCCCTTCAAGTTCAAAAAAGACATCCGAGTAAATCTCCGGCCACACTTGCGGATGAACGGTTTTTATCATTCTAAGTACTTGCAGTTGGATGTTTGGGTTTTTAATCCTAACTATCAGACGAGCAAAATCTGTAGAGTCTTTAATAATCTCCTCACAGGTGTAATCAAAATTTGTTGATATTCCCTTAACCCCTAATTCATGGACAAAGATGAAGATCTCAATGGCTAATGATGGATTTTTAGCCAGTGATTGATTGCCTGATTCAATCAAGGCCTTCAGAAATTGGTTACTTACAGGGAGTCCTTTTTCATAGGCTTCTCTGGTCATATCCATTTTTTCGTAGATTAAGGCCTTGTCGAATTTCAAGGTCAGGTTATGTTCTACCCCCTGTGCATTACACCATTGATAAGTCTTTGGAGTGGAAGGTGAGATGGCTATCCGCACATCTTTTTTTATCTGTGTCTGAACATTACTCCACCAGGCTGACCATTCTTCTTCCGGGACAATATCATGTAAATATGTCTTTATTTTCTGAGGTGTTAAGGGTTGCTTGACACTTTTCAAGAGAAGGACCAAAAGTTCAAGTGGATTTTCTTCATTCATCTTCTTTAAAATGGTTATATCCGTAGCCTTTATTACCAGGAAATGCCCCGTCTCTAATTTAGTTAATATCTCCGTAACCGCATCAAGGCTGATAGAGTGGTTCTTTTTATGTTCGAAGTCAATGACAACCTTTTTCTCCTGCAGGAGGTCACCATCTATTATCCGACCGACTCCCCACTCCGGTCGATAAAAATATTCACCAATATTAAAATAGAGATACTGGTCAAATACAGGCAGGATTTCAGTCAGTTTTACCTCACCTTTTATGCCTGAGGTTTCAATAAGTTCTCTTTTCTGCGGATGGTCTTTAAGAAGTACCTGGTAGCAATTAATGAGTTCTTGTCGGACAGATTTGTCAGATTTCTCAATTGAGCTAAAAACGGCTATTTTTTTGAGTATCTCTAATACCTGAAGGAAATCACCTTTTTCTTTGAAGTTTTCCATTAACAGGAGGAGTAAAACGCAAGCCCGTTCTTTTTCTCCATGGCGGACTAACCAATTAGCTGTCGAATAAAAAAAGGGGACATCATTTGGAGATAATTCCATCAGACTCAACCAGATATCCTCTATCTGGTCATACTTTTTAGACTCCATCGCTTGCTGGAGTTGTTCTTTAAGACTTTGTATATTCATCAAGTTAATCTAATTATACCATAATTTGAGGGTTATTGTCAAACAATATTTTTGTTTGTAATGGGTTGGTGATTGGGGGGGATTTTCCATAACGAGATAAGTTTCCGTTGGTGGTTAGCGAAATCCGAGATTCGAAAATCAAACATTCCGAACAGTATTGGGTCGGAGCTCGAATTGAGAAATTAGTAATCATCCACCCTCAGAATGTCAGGTCTCATTTTCTCTTTTAATAACTCAACAATATTTCCTGGTTCTCCTTTTTCAAGACTAATGTTAGGGCTATACGGAATAACGGCTAATATTGGTATCTTTGATAACTCCTCTATTACCTGCGGATTTGTCTGCTCAGCTATCCCTGCCTTATCTTCTTTAAGCCCGTTTATGACTACACCCAGGACACGAATTCCCTGCGCTTGAGCCTCACGGATAGTCAGCAAGGTATGATTTATGGTTCCCAGAGAAGGTTTAGCCACGATTAAAACAGGTAAATCTAAATCCTTGATTAAATCTATCATCAGGTAATTACTCAGGATGGGAACTAAGAGTCCACCAGCCCCTTCAACTATCACTATCTCATAGTTTGCTTTTAATTTACTGTATGCCTCAAGGATTTTTTCAATATCTATTTTTACCCCGGTTATTTGGCTGGCCACCAGTGGTGCTAATGGAGGTTCTAAGCAATAGGGATTCAGGAGGTCAATATCCTCAGTAATCCCCGAGGTCTTAATCATCAACTCAATATCTGGCGAAACAAGTTTTCCATTCCTTTTTATTGCCCCTGTCTGAATTGGTTTCATTACGCCAACCTTGAGCCTTTTTTCTTTAAACAAACCCGCCAATCCAGCGGCAATTACTGTTTTGCCAACATTAGTATCTGTTCCTGTAACGAATAACCCTTTTTCCATATTTATTTTGCAATTGATGATACAACCCTTGCACTGCTTAATCGCACTTATAGTGGTTCATAACATTTGATATTGTGGGTGCTCCAGTAGTCAGAATTCAGGA
>JASEHU010000273.1 GCA_030018635.1 bacterium | reverse complement strand
TGAATTATGAATTGAGGGATTTTAATTCATAATTCATAATTCATAATTTTTAATTATTTAAGTGTCTCAGCTAATTTCTGACAGAGCAGTCGGGTCAAAAAGTCAACATCCTTGCGTAATCTTTTGCGTTCTTCCTTTGTCTTGACTAATGATTTTATAGATGGCCAATTACCTTTAAATGTATCCCTTGCCTGCCAGAGTTGTTGACCTGTTTCAACATTAATCATCCGCACACTAATTCCTACCTCAGCCGATGGTTGAAGGAATAAAATATAGACAGCGCCCACAACAGTAACTACCGCTCCAACAAAAATAACCGTATCTAACCAATCCCATTCATCTTCTTCCTCTTCCTTATGACAACCTCTATCTCCTATAACCACAGGAACCGGTGCAGGTTGTTGTGATTGGGCTACCTGTTTTTCCTGCTCACCAGATTGGTATTTAGTAATTACACCTAAAACAACTGCCTGAGCACCAAGCATCTTGCCTATTTTAACCGCTGTTGCCTCATCAATCCTATCTTTGGGAAAATCCTGCTCTTTGAAAAGCTCATCTATCTTTATCCGCTCGACTAAGTCAAATTTACCAATTTTGCCCAGTTGAAGATTGAATTCATCGGTAACCAATAGACTGGCTTGTTTATTAGCGGTCAAATTTTCAAAGGGTAAAACGGCTATCCTTTTCTGTTTTAATTCATTTATTGAATCAGCGATAAAAAAATTACTCAGACGATATGGTGTTGTCCTCGCACAACCTGTCAGGTTAAGCAAAGATAAAACGAGGAAGAAACTTAATGGTTTGAAATGGACTTTTTGTTTGTCATACAACATGTTATTTCTCTACAAAGGTTTGAGCTAATAATTGGCACAGGATTTGGGCTAAAAATTCCTTATCACTTTTCAATCGCATCTTTTGCCAGAAACCATCAACTAAAACCTTGACTCGTCTATCACCTGCATAAAGGGTATCTCTTGCCTGCCAGATTTGTTTTCCGGTCTCTACATTGACCAACCTAACGCTTACTCCTATTTTACCCTTGCTGTATTCGATGACATTACCAAGGATTACCCCATGAGCACCAAGCATCTTACCAATCTTGACGGCGGTATCCTGGTCAATTCGATTTGGGTCAAAGTCCTGCTCTTTATAAAGATCCTCAATCCTTATTCTTTCAACTAAAGCAAATTCGTTTAGTTTTCCTAATTGGAGATTAAATTCATCGGTAACCTTTATTCCGGCAGGGTAATCACCACTTGAATTCTGAAAAGGCAAGACTGCCACTCGTTGGGCTCGTAATTGCGTTACTGCCTCTTTATCCACAAAGAAATTACTAACCCGATATGGACTAACAGCGGCACAACCACTTAAGATAACCAAACTCAAGATTCCAGCAAAAACTACTTTATTCATTTTATCCTCCTTGTAATAGGTTCTATACTCCATTGCCTCATAAATTATGATTACCTGCCTGTGCATAGCACGCAGACAGGTTGGGATAGTTGGAAATTGGAAATTAGAAATTAGGAAAAGAGAAGATACCTAATTTCTAATTTCAACTCCATTATCATAATTAAGTGCGCCTGAGAGGATTCGAACCTCCGGCCAACGGTTTAGGAAACCGCTGCTCTATCCTTCTGAGCTACAGGCGCGTCTAAAAACTGGTCGGGGCGAGCCGATTTGAACGGCCGACCCCCAGCCCCCCATGCTGGTGCGCTACCAAGCTGCGCCACGCCCCGATTTATTAAAATAAGATTATTCACTTAAATCATTAGGAATAACTGTAGATTCTAATACTTTGAGTACTTTATCAAAATTCATTGGTTCTGAAGAAGATACATTTTGTTCTATTTCAATATGTATGTGGTTTGGAAATGTATCAATCTCTTGATGGTGTGGAACATTGTCCCACCTTTTTACAAGTTCTTCTGTTTCTTTTTGCCAATGAAAACTGTAAGTTTTTACCTCGATTTTATCTTTTTCTAATTGAAAGTATTCATTCATTTCTACTATATCATTGTTAAGTAAATTACATTTAACACGAAGATGTCCTTCCTCATCAGTTATTCTGTACCTTAACACATGAAATGTTTTAATCACAGGACTTATAGATAGTTTTTCTACTATATCTTCTATATACTCCTGAATCACTTACCCTCCAGTAGGCGTTTTCTTTCAATAATGCGGTTTAACATCTGATACATACTGGCCCAATCTACAAAATCTATAGCATCACCAATTCTACCAGCCTTAAATGCTTGGTAGAAATCATTAGAGGACATGTGGTGTTTTTCTTCATATTCCTTCATCGATAGAGTTAATTCCCTAATATGTTTGTTATAGGTTTGAATTTTATAATCAAATAACTTGAATAGAGTCATCGAAATTATTTTATCTTCTCCATAATTTTGAATGTATTTTTCCAACTTCTGAATTTGAACTAATGTTTGAACCATTTTTATCTCTCCTCATATTTGGAGTTAGCATTCCTTAAGAACTCTATCCATCATTTATTTCTCCCCGATTATCTTCAGCATATCCATCAACTCTTTTTTCAAATAGTCTTTCTCGATTTCAACAACCTTTCCTTCTTCTTTAAGGTCTTTTTTTCGTAGATGTCGTTTAGCCCCGGCAATCGTATAGCCCTCTTTGTATAATAAATCCTTTATCTGGAAGATTAATTCGATGTCTTTTTTTCGATACCGACGCTGTCCGGTCTCAGTTTTTTCAGGTAACAATAAGCTAAATTCAGATTCCCAATACCTTAATACATAGGGTTTAATACCGGTTAATTTACTTGCCTCGCTAATGGAGTAAAACAATTTCTCTTTTTCATCCGGCATTTAACTTTACCTCCCACGATAAATTATATCATATTAGAATTATACAAGATTTGCTGTTTTTTGTCAATGTTTTTCTGTTAGCATCAGAAATTCCCATTATGAAAATGTGTAAGCAATGAGAAGTGGAGAATAGGGAGAATTGGAGAGATTAGGGGGAGATTGGTAAAGAAAACAATAAATCTCGGGACGGTTCATTTTATCGTTTTTACTATGATTTCTTGCAGAAGTTAGAAGTTAGAAATTAGGTTTCCAGTTCTCTCCCCAATTTCTAATTTCTACCTTCTAATTTCAACTCCATCTTGTAACCGCAAGATTTCAAACTAAAGTGAACCATCCCTAAATCTCCACTTTATCTCCACCTAATCTCAACATTGGACACAATTTCTGCCATAATGAGAATTGCTGTGTTATCATGTCATTTAAGAATTAAAAGTGGACACTTCTTAAAGCCCCCAAGATTGGGGGTTGAAAAACTTTCGACCTGTGCAATCGACATTTATTGACAATTTGTAAGAATTCAGGTAGAATGTAGAATATTGAATGTAGAATGTAGAATGTAGAAATTGGAAATTAGAAATT
>JASEHU010000272.1 GCA_030018635.1 bacterium | reverse complement strand
GGTCAGATACCTTTTTTGTTCCAGCAACCCCTCTTCTTTCTACTTTAATATGTTATCATATTTCTATCGTGTTTGCAATCTTTTTTTGACTCCAATATTTTGGATATATTAGGAGACACAGGATAAAACTGTCCTTTTTAAGTTAATATACCATCTTGTCCCCCAATCGTACCTTAAAAAGAAGAACCCTGGAAATTTACTCTTTAGAACTGCAGGTCGAAATTTTTTCTTGACAAATTCAAAAAATTCTGGTATTATCAAGAAAACTGCTCAATAATATGTTGTGTGTTAAAAGATTGCGGCAGCCATTGAAATAATTAAAACTGTCCGAAGCAAAAAGGGAGTGGTTCAATTGACAAAGCTTTTGACCATTCCCGGGGGTACCAACTAACATCACAAGAGCGTTTAAAGGTTTGGCATGAAAATCATGTATAGAATACTTATCTTTACTATAATACTTCTCCTTATATTCATAATTATTAATCTTGTCCATTCAGGACTTAGATGTATTCAGACATCATCAGTCATTCATCAAGGCGATAGATATATAGCAAAAGGTATGTATCCAGAGGCTATTAATGCTTACAAAAAAGCAGAAAGGATAAAACCTAATTCCTTTTTTATCCACTATAAATTAGCTACTGCTTATAATAAGGCGCGAATGTATCCAGAATCCATAGAGGAATTCAATAAAGGAATAAATCTTAATCCAAAAGACAAAAGGATAAAAGATGGTTTAAATGTGCTCTTAAAAGAACAGAATATGTTAATTGATAGATGTTACCAGCAAGCACTCAGTTCTTTTAATTCAAATAAATTAGGTGAGGCAAAAAGAATTTTAGAAAATGGACTAAAATTGTTGGGAAAAAATACTAAATTATGTGAATTATTAAAATCAGTAGAAAATAAGTTACTTACGCAATCTGTCTCTGAACAACAACCAATATCAGTATTGGCAAAAACAGAAGTGCCTATTCCTTTGCCTATTGAAAAAAGAGAAGAGGACAGCTCTTTAAGAAAAACTAAACCTTCACCCCCAAAAAAAGAAATAAGCAAAAGACAAATGCCAAATGGCGTAACAGTGATTAGTAATCCTATTACAGCTAATATTCCTTCAGATGTGATAGTAGCGATATATGATAAGGAAGGGAGTATATATGACGGGGCATGGTGGGTATCTTATGATAATGAAAATCGGAGTAAGACGCTGATAAAAAACTATACACCAATTACTATTCATTTTAAATCAACTGATCCTTTTGCCACCTTACCTCCTGTTTATACCTTTAAACCACCTGAATCATGTATTCATACATTTGAGGGGCTTATCTTTAGAACACCCGGTACACACATTCTCACAGCAATAGCTACTGAAGATGGAAGGAGTTGGATAACAGGTGTTGATAAAGTTATAGTATATCCTGCAGGAAAAGGAGCTGACCATTTCCATATTGTAGATATCTCTAACCCAATAAAAATAGGTGAATGGTCAAATGTCTCAATAGTTGTCCATGATGTAGAAGAGAGACTGGTAGTTAATTATACCGGTAGTGTCCAATTTACATCTACTGACCCCAAAGCTACTCTTCCAGCTAACTATACATTTAGTGGTAGTGATTATGGATTACATACATTTGTAGATGGAGTAAGATTTTATACCCAGGGTGAACAAAGGGTGATAGTAACGGATAATAATATTACGGGAACAAGTGATAAAATTACAGTTCTGAGGTGATAAGTCAAATTGGAGACCCTTATGATAATTAACATTGGGAAAGGAAGAAAGCTGATGTTTTGGCAAAAATTTATTATTCTATTATTTATCGCTGGCTGTTCAAATATTGCTCAAGAGTTAACAGTTAAAGATATAATATGGTTTGGAATCTCTGATGATTCAAACTATAGTTGGTCTAAAGATAGTGATAAAATAACTTTTGTTTATCAAAATGAGATTTGGATAGGAGAAATTATTAATGGGAATAAGTGTCGACTAACCTTTAACAAAGGGAAAAATCCTGTTTGGTCTCCTGTTAAAGATGAGATACTTTATATTTCTGCAGGAGATGTTTGGGTTAAGGATATAAACTCTTTTAAAGATATTCAATTGACTACTGATGGAAAAGTTTCTGATGCTAAATGGTCACCAGATGGTCGCACAATTGCATTTGTAAAAGAGAAAAATATTTGGGTGATGAATAATGATGGCTCAAAGCAGAAACAATTAACTACGGGTAATGATAATTGGGGTCCTTTATTTTCACCTACAGGAGATAAAATCGTCTTCTATTGTTTAAGAGGGGGTAGCACACATGGACAGGGAAGTACTTGGTTAATACAACCGGATGGGACAAAACTGTATAAATTACAAAAGAGTGGTAAAAATGTAGCTTGGTCTCCTGATGGCTCAAGAATTATTTGTACCGACTTATGGACAGATGGTAAATATTCTGGTCATGCATTTTATATAATAATAATAGATGTTAATACGCAAAAGGTCAATTCTATAAAGGTGTTAGAAATTACTCCTTCAGGGGTCTCTCCTGTCATAATTGGGGATATTAATTATTCCAATCATTCATTCTCCTGGTCTCCTGATGGTTCAAAGATTGCTTTTGATAATAATGTTCATGGAATTGTTAACATTTATGTAGTAAATAATACGGGTAGAAATTTATGTCAGTTAACCTCTATGGGTAATGCCACGAAACCACTTTGGTCTCCTGACGGTAATAAGATTATGTTTAAATCAGAAAATAATCTTGGGGTATTGGTGCTCAATAAATAAGGGGGAATAGATTAGAATAGATTAGGGCCAGACCTTGATTATGGAATTCACTTAGGGTAAGCCAGAGTAAGTTGAAAGAAAAAACACGGCGGAGTGAATCTTTTGCCTAACCAATCAATGAAGCGGATTCGCTTTGCTCACCGCTTATTTTATCGTTAACCTTATATTGTCTACAGAGTGTCCTTCTTAATGTTGATTCCCGATAATTAGGAGTCAAAACCTAAGTTCAACAACAAAATTTGTAAGTTATTGATATATCTACATCTAATTTTTGAGATTGTCATCCACTATGCTAAATTTCTATTTTGTCTCCATAATTATTCGAGGTGGGAGTTGATGCAACAATAGATTAAAGGCTCCTTTTCGAAAATCTTCTTCACCTCAATATTTCGCCGTTTGCGTAAAGCCAATATACCCAGTTTACTCGTTGGGTCACTTAACTTGTTGAAGATTTTGTTTTAACTGTCCTTACAAATGCCATTATGTCACCAACTCTTAATTCTTAATCTCTAAGAATTATTATAGCACTTTAGGAACAGATTGTTAATGAAAAATTTACATCATTTGTAACTGCTCAGTTAACGGTGTAGTAGAGATGGGTAGAGATCAGGTAGAGATTTATTGTTTTCTTTACCAATCTCCACCTAATCTCAACTT
>JASEHU010000271.1 GCA_030018635.1 bacterium | reverse complement strand
TTTCCAATTTCAAATTTCAATATGTCAAATTATTTATTAGATTGCATATAGTAATGTCTGACCGCTGACTACGGTCCTTGACACCTGACAAAAAATGGGTAAAAAGAAAAAGGTGAAAAAGACACAAATAACAGTTGAGAAGCTCGCTTCTGCGAGGCTTGCTTCGATAAAATTCAGGCTTTCCCGAATCGATTTATTAGCCATTGCCGGGCTATTGGGAGTAGCCCTTGTCTATTTTTTTAAAGCCGCAACCCTGCAGGGAATATTCATCACCGGTGACCTTACCTTAAGCGACCTGATGTCCCAATATTACCCTTTTAGACATTTCTTATCCGACTCATTAAAAGGGATGAGTCTTCCGCTCTGGTGTCCATATATCTTTGGTGGGTATCCTATCTTAGCCCAGGGGGAGATAGGTGCCTTCTATCCATTGAACCTTATACTCTTTTTCTTTCTTCCTCCAGATGTTGCCTTCAACTACTCGGTTATCCTAAATTTTTTCCTCGGTGCCTTGTTTCTATTTTTATATGCCAGGGTACTTAATCTAAACATCACCTCATCGCTATTAGCCGCTATTGCCTTTTCTTTCTCGGGTTTTTTTGTTATGCAAATAAGGCATATCAATATGATAAATACGGCTATCTGGATACCATTACTCTTTTTATTGATTGAACTTTACTTTAAGGGAAAGAATATAGTTTATATTATCTTTGCGGGGATAGTCTTTGGCATTCAAGTCTTAGCTGGTCATTTCCAGATTGCTTATTACTCGGTAGTTGGCACCTCGTTGTATTTCTTATTCAAATCAGGTCAGGATTACTTTCAGGAAAGCAGGCTAAAAAGGAAGACCCCATTTTCCATAGAGGGATTAAAGTTCTTACCAATGAGAATATGGATTTTGTTATTAATATTTATTATTGGTGGTGGACTTAGTGCCCTCCAGATATTACCTACTTATGAATTTACTCAACAAGGGACAAGGGCTCAAGGAATGAATTTTGAAGAGGCTGTTGGTTGGCCATACCCTCCAGCCCATCTCATCACCTTTATATTTCCGTATTTCTACGGTGATTATGCAGATGCTACCTATCATGCGGAAGGAACATTAGCCTGGGAAAATTGCGGCTATGTAGGCATAATGACTTTAATCTTAGCCATTGTCTCATTAGTTCTATTCAAATCTAACGGTTATGTCCGATTTTACAGTCTATTTTGTGTTTTATCATTATGCCTGGCTATGGGAAAATATACCCCTTTATTCAAATTATTCTGGATGTATGTGCCTGGGGCAGATTATTTTAGATTTCCAAACAGGTTCTTATTATTTGCCGCATTGTCCTTGTGTGTTTTGGCTGGATTTGGAATGAACTACTTACTCAATAAAATCAAAGGTAAAAAATTAGCGATCAGGATAGCCATAATATTACTGACAATAACCATTCTGGACCTATTTGCCTTTGGCAGATGGCAAAATCCTACCATTTCTCTTAAAGAATGGTTTGCAACACCACAAACAGTAAAATTTTTGTCCCAGGATAAAGAAACCTTTCGGATGTGCAGTTTTGGAACTAATGAGTCATGGCGAATGGTCTATTCCAAATTATCCGGCTGGAAAGGTAAAGACCTTGGTCTCTATCTTAAACATAGAGAGGTACTTGAGGAAAATTTCAATATGCTCTATCATCTCTCGAGTTTTTTTGGCTATCCACCCAAAAGTTTTGGACTGCAAAGGTTTTCGGACATTTATTATTATTTGCTTTACCAAACACTTAAACTTTATGGAAGACCTAATGAACCCCTACCCTTTACCAATCCAGATTCTGCCTTCTCAAAGATATTGGGCATAATGAATGTGAAATATATCCTTTCTCTTTGGGAAATGAATGACCCAAATTTAGAGGTAGTGATGAAGACAGATTTTAAGGGAGAGATTCCAGATGTAGCGGTGTATAAAAATAAGCAATTTTTACCCAGAGTTTATGTCGTGCCAAAGGCAAAACAGGTTCTTGATGAAGGGGAAATAATAAAGGAATTAAGTAAAGAAGAATTTAATCCTTATGAGTGTGTTCTATTGGAAGAAGATGCACCACAAGGTTCAGATAGAGTTGAAGGCTCAGTATCTAAGATACTTGAATACTCACCTATGAAGGTGGTCATCCAGGCAGATTTGACAGCTGATGGATTTTTGATTTTAGGTGATACCTATTATCCCGGTTGGAAGGTTTTTATTGATGGTAGCGAAGGTAAAATATATCGTGCAAATTACCTCCAGCGGGCAGTTTTCCTTGCATCGGGCAAGCATAAAATCCAATTTGTCTACGCCCCTCTTTCTTTTAAAATCGGGGCTTTAATCAGTATAATTACCTTACTTTCAATGGTAATTTACCTTGGATATAGATGCTTTGTAATCGTTCAGCGTTCAACCTAATACTTATTAATCGAAATTTGACATGATTTGGGGTTCGTTGTTTGAAGTTTAGAAGAAAACTAAATAACGAACTACGAATTACAAGATTACCATAATTAACAAAAGCACCAATACCTCGGTTACTTCACATAATGCCCCTAATATATCCCCTGTTATGCCACCAATTCTTTTCTTAACGATTCTTAAAAGGTATAAATTGAATAGATAGACGATTAAGATTAAGAGTATCCCTTTATAAGGGATTATCTCTTCATAAGGAATTATCCCTTCAGGGAATATCCCTTTAGAAGGCAATTGTCCGAAGCTGAAAAGTACCCAGCCAATCAATACAGTAGTTATGGTGGCAAAGCCAAATTCCTTGAACCCAACATAATCGGTAAACGGTTTTCCTAATCCATCAGTTTCTTTAGCATAATCAGAAGAAGCCGCCGCCATCACCATTACCCATCTCCCTAAGACAGGCATAAGGATTAAGGCAATGTTTTTTGTTTCAAGAGGCAATTCATGAAAAAGAGAAAATTTTAGTATTAACAATGAAAATATTCCTATTGCACCTATTGCCCCGATATGACTATCAGACATTATCTCCAGAATCTCTTCCTTTGTTTTACCTGCCGCAAACCCATCAATGGTATCTGAAAAGCCATCTAAATGTAGCCCTTTGGTGATAAAGATTAAACTCATAATGATAAAACTATCAACAACCAAACCTGGCAAAAACAGGCTCAAAGCCGTATTGACCAGCACCAGAAAACAACCGATGAGCATACCTATAACCGGAAAGCAAATCATAGAATTAGCCAGATCCTCTTTGGTTAATTCAAACCTTTTTGAGCTGATGGTAAATCTTGTCAGAAACTGCAAGGCAACTATAAAATCCTTCATTTCTGATTATCCCCTTTTCCATTACTTAACTTTACTTTATATTATAATCATTGTAAGAGAAAATGTCAATAAAAAAGTAAGTACGATTGTAATCCCTCAGTTATCAGTTGAAAAAGGTTCAAGGCTCAAGGTTGAGGTT
>JASEHU010000270.1 GCA_030018635.1 bacterium | reverse complement strand
ATTCTGACTCCTGGATTCTATCATAAATACCCCCAATATCAAATGGAATGACCCACTAAGAGGATTTTACAAGGATGAAAAAAATCAAGATAGGTAATAGGTTTGTTGGTGAAGGTGAACCTTGCTTTGTGATTGCAGAGGCAGGAAGTAACCATAATCGGGATTTTAATCAGGCATTGAAACTGATTGATGTGGCCGTAGAAGCAAGGGCTGATGCTGTAAAATTCCAAACTTATTCTGCGGAAAAACTATATTCCAGAAAGGCACCAAAGAAAGAAGGGGAAGAGTCTGTCTGGGATTTGATTAAGCGGATAGAAATGCCCAGGGAATGGCATAAGGGATTGGCTGATTACTGTGCTAAAAAAGGGATTATCTTTCTGTCAACGCCTTTTGACCTTCAGGCAGTAGATGAACTTGAAGAGGTTGACATGCTCGCCTATAAAATTGCTTCTTTTGAAATTACCCATTTGCCTCTATTAGAATATGTTGCCAAAACAGGCAAACCAATTATTCTCTCAACCGGTATGGCTAATCTATCCGATATTGAAACAGCGTTAGAGGTTATTAATAAGCGAGGTAATGGGAAAGTTATCCTTTTGCATTGTGTTATTAATTATCCTCCAGGGTATGAGGACTTGAATTTAAGGGCAATGGAAACAATGCGTCAGGCATTCCAATTACCAGTGGGATTTTCTGACCATACCCCTGGAATTACATCGGATGTAGCCGCAGTAGCCCTGGGGGCCTCTGTCATAGAAAAACATTTTAGCTTAGACAGGAAATTGCCTGGACCCGACCATCCCTTTGCCCTTGAACCAGGTGAACTAAAAGCAATGGTGCAAGCTATAAGGGATACAGAAAAGGCACTGGGTTCTCCAATCAAACGGCAGACTAATGCAGAAGAAGAAAAGTTTCAGTTGGGTAGAAGAGGTCTGGTCGCCGCTTGCCCTATTCTTAAAGGAACAATAATTACAAGAAAAATGATCGAGGTAAAAAGACCCGGCTATGGCATACCCACTAAATTAATGGATGTAGTCATAGGACGAGAGGCTAAAAAAGATATTGAAGAAGATGAAATATTAACTTGGGAGATGGTCTAATAGGAACTACGGAGGAAGGCTGAAGATAAAAGAGGAAGTCTTTCCGTAAGCGTTCAGGTATCAGGTGTCAGGTATCAGGTAAAAAGAGAGAGACATCAGAAAAAAACTTCCCTTTCTTAACTTTTCTCTTTACCTGACACCTGATACCTGAACGCTTAAGTCTTTCCTTCTTCCCTTCCTTGCTTCTTCCCTGTTCCCTATTTCCTCACTTATGGCACTACTGTTGATAACCAAGAAATTACTGATGGCAAAAAATTTTACTTGACTTTTATAATATAAATATGATATACTACAATTAAGATGAAAACAGGGTTGTAAGTCCCTGCCATGTTCGTGATGCGATGTGTTTTTTTTGAGCTAGCAACTTTGTAACAGGGAGACCAGCTCTTAGTGCGGAATGCAAACTACATTAAAAATGTGTAAGTATTAGCGTAGAAACACTGAGGCACTCACCCACTTTAAATAAAGAGTTCAAAAATTTCCTCTGTCACACGGCATTGTGGTGGGGACTTTTTTTAGAGTCGAATATTATGGAAATTATAGTTACCCATACTAATACAGACTTTGATGCCTTATCCAGCCTTATTTTAGCCTCTAAACTTTATCCGGAAGCACAGCTTGTTTTACCTGGCTCATGTGAACAAAATGTCCGTGATTTCTTAACCCAATATCCTCACGAATTTAATCTTAACAAGTCTAAACATATTAAGTTGGATAGGGTAACAAAACTTATTTTAGTCGATACCTGTCAACTAAGTCGTATAGGAAAATTCCAGGCACTTATAGAGAGTAGAATTCCCATTCATATCTATGACCATCATCCCATACAAGAAGGGGATATTAAGGGTGAATTAATGGAAATAAAAGAAGTAGGGGCAACTGCCTCTATTATCTTAGAGAAAATCAAAGAAAACAACCTTACCATTAGCCCCTTTGAGGCAACAATTGCCGCATTAGGCATCTATGAAGACACCGGTTCTCTTACCTTTCCTACAACCACCTCCTCAGATATTTTTGCTGTGGCATATCTTATTTCTTGTCAGGCTGATTTATCTGTCATTAGCAAATTTCTGGAAAAGGAACTCTCTTTTGACCAAATTGTTATTCTCAATGAATTACTTTCCTCCCAGGAGGTCCATCAGATTGGTCACACAAAGATAGTTATCGCAAAGACAATGATAGATAAATATATAGGAGATTTATCTGTCCTGGTACATAAGATAATGGATATGGAATCGTTCGAGGTATTATTCTGTCTTGCGGCGATGGAAGAAAGGGTCTATTTAATTGCCAGAAGCAGGACAAGTAAGGTCGATGTAGGTGAGATTCTAACAGAAATGGGTGGTGGTGGACATAAAACTGCCGCCTCGGCTACAATTAGAAATTTGACATTGGATATGGCAGAGGAAAGATTATTGGAAATACTTAATGAAAAATTAGATGCGGCAGGTGCGGCAATTACCTCAAGTGAAGTGGTTCCCTCAATAGAAATAACTACCTATCTTCATCCACGGAATTTTAGACATTTAATAAACAAAAATCTTGCCCTACCAATTCAGAATATCCTGAAATTAGTCGGTGATGTTGGCGATATGCTCAAGGTCAATGTCTATGTTGTAGGAGGATTTGTGCGTGACCTTTTATCAGGAAAATCAACCTTTGATGTGGATATTGTCGTTGAAGGGGACGGGATTGAGTTTGCCGAAAAATTAACTCAAATCACTTCTGGCTATTATAAAAATCATGCCAAGTTCAAAACAGCTACGGTAGTCTTTGCTGATAAATTCAAGATTGACATTGCCTCTACCCGGCAAGAGACTTATGAACATCCAGCCGCTTTACCTACGGTAGTTACCGGTGGAATTTACCATGACCTCCTTCGTCGGGACTTTACTATAAATGCAATGGCTCTTCAACTTAACCAGAACCATTATGGGGATTTAATAGACTTTGTAAGAGGTGAGACGGATTTAAAAGAAGGGGTAATCAGGGTACTTCACGATAAAAGCTTTATTGATGACCCAACCAGGATTTTTCGAGCGGTACGATTTACTTCCAGAGGTGATACCTCTTCGAGAGGTGATACCTCTTCGAGAGGGAATTTTAAATTGTCTGACCGCACAAAAGAATTAATTATCCAATCGGCAACTAAAGAGTTATTTGAACGGTTGGCGAATCAGCGGATACGGAATGAATTTATCCTTATTTTAAATGATGACAACCCAGCTGAAGCCATTTTCCAATTGCAGGAATTTGGTATCCTTAAATATATCCATCCATCCTTACAATTTAAAGAAAGGGAAGAACTCCTTTTTAAGAAGATTGCCCATACCCTTTTCTACCTTGAGCTTATCATTAG
>JASEHU010000026.1 GCA_030018635.1 bacterium | reverse complement strand
AGTTAAGCTAACCAATCAAGCGGAAAAAGACTTGAAACACTGGGAGAAAACCAATACCAAAATATTTAGAAAATGTGTGGAGATATTGCAAGAATTGGAGGTTGATCCAACAGACCCTTTGATACTCTGCCAAAAACTAAAAAGCTGATAGCATAGCTAATGGCTGAACGCTTACAAAGGAGGAATAAGTTAAAAAAATGGAAAATATCTTTAAACAGGTTCAACAAATGACAACACAGATGAAAAAGATTCAAAACGAATTGTCAAAAAAATCAGTTACGGCATCCGTTGGTGGGGGGATGGTTGAAGTTACCGCTAATGGACAGAAAGAAATTATCAGCATCAAGATAGAAAAGGAGTTAATTAATCCTAAAGAAAAACAGATGCTGGAGGATTTAGTTTGTGCGGGAGTAAATGAGGCACTGGCTAAAACCAATGAATTAGTTGGTGCGGAATTGACGAAATTAACAGGTGGAATGAATATTTTAGGGTTATTAAAAGGA
Organism: bacterium; assembly: GCA_030018635.1. Taxonomy (GTDB): domain Bacteria; phylum UBA9089; class CG2-30-40-21; order CG2-30-40-21; family SBAY01; genus SBAY01. The sequence continues at coordinate 13,194 of JASEHU010000026.1, read as the reverse complement.
TTAACTTAAAATGTATTTAGCCCCTTCGATGACCAGATTAATAGAGGAATTATCCCGGCTACCGAGCATAGGACCCAAAACAGCTCAACGGTTGGCATTTTATATTTTGAAAACGCCAAAAGAAGAGGTAAAAAGATTAGCTGAGGCTATCGTTGAGGTAAAAGAAAGGGTAAAAAGTTGCTCTGTTTGTTTTAATATCACCGAAGATGACCCGTGTAGGATTTGTCAGGACATTAACCGAAATAAAAAACTTATCTGTGTGGTAGAACAGGCCTCAGACATAATCGCCCTGGAGAAAACCAGGGAATATAAAGGAACTTACCATGTCTTAGGTGGTGCGATTTCACCTTTAGATGGCATTGGACCTGAACAGCTGAGGATAAAAGAATTACTTAGTCGAATTGAGGATGTAGAAGAGATAATTATAGCCACTAACCCCAATGTAGAAGGTGAGGCAACCGCACTTTATTTGACTAAGTTAATCAAACCATTAGGTCCAAAATTAACCCGGATAGCTTATGGCATACCGGTTGGTGGGGATCTGGAATATGCCGATGAGGTAACTTTAGCTAAGGCATTAGAAGGAAGAAGACAAATATAGAATTTGCAGGTAATCAGGTAATCGGTAACAACCAATTGATATTTTCTTTCACCGATAACCTGATCACCGATAACCGATAACCGATAACCGATTTATATGAGGAGGTATAAATATGGGAAAACTTTTTGAGATTCGGTGGCATGGCCGCGGGGGACAGGGGGCAAAAACTGCGTCAATTTTGTTTGCAGACGCTGCTATAGGTGAAGGGAAGTATATTCAGGCATTTCCAGAATATGGCCCAGAACGGATGGGTGCCCCAGTTCAAGCCTTCAATCGCCTGAGTGATGAACCAATTACTTTGCATTGTGGCGTTGATTCCCCTGATGTCGTAGTGGTGCTTGACCCAAGTTTGATGGAAACAATAGATGTTACACAAGGATTAAAACAAAGTGGGGTACTCTTGATTAACACAAATCAGGAACCAAAGGTAATGAAGGATAGATTATCAAATTTTGGCGGAAAATTATGGACGGTTGATGCCTCAACTATTTCTAAAGAGGAATTAGGACAGGAAATCCCCAATACCCCTATGCTTGGGGCATTAATCAAGGCAACTAATTTGCTGGATTTTGAAGGGATGCTTGAGGATACCCGCAAAAAACTGACTAAAAAATTTAAGTCTAAACCCGAGGTGATTGATGGCAATATCAACTCAATTAAACGGGCATATCAGGAGGTGAAGGGAGAATGAGTAAAGAAGCATGGCAGGATTTACCAATTGGAGGATTAATATTAGAAGGTGGCACAGCCACTAAATACATCACCGGTGATTGGCGAAGTTTAAGACCAATCTGGGATGAAGAAAAATGTATCAGTTGCTTAAATTGCTGGATTTATTGCCCGGATTCTTCTGTTTTGGTTGAAGATGAGAAGATGATTGGCATTGATTATGACCATTGTAAGGGTTGCGGAATTTGTGCGAAGGAGTGCCCTCCCAAGGTTCAGGCAATAAAAATGGTTTCAGAGGCAGAATTCAGGAAATAGGTCTTATATGTCCTATAGGTCCTATTATGATTTTCAAAGAGGAGGAAAAAATTATGCGAGTAGCAAAAACAGGAAACGAGGCTATGGCAGAGGCAATGCGGCAGATTAATCCGGATGTCGTCGCCGCCTACCCAATTACGCCGGCCACAGAAATCGTTCAGATATTCTCAGGTTTTGTAGCCGATGGGGTGGTGAATACGGAATTTGTAGCGGTTGAAAGCGAACATTCGGCGATGAGTGCCTGTATAGGGTCCTGTGCAGCTGGTGCCCGGACAATGACCTCTACCTCATCCCAGGGTTTGGCGCTAATGTGGGAAATGCTTTACATCGCCTCAGGGTTAAGAATGCCAATTGTTCTGGCTGAGGTGAACAGGGCGCTCAGCAGCCCTATCAATATCCATTGCGACCATTCAGATACTATGGGTGCCAGGGATTGCGGCTGGATTCAAATCTATTGTGAAAATGCCCAGGAGGCTTATGATAGCCTTATTCAGGCAGTCCGAATTGCCGAGGAGTCGTTATTACCAATCATGGTCTCTACCGATGGATTTATCATCAGTCATGGTATGGAATCTATGGAAATGCTTGAGGATGCTCAAGTAAAGGCGTTTGTGGGTGAATATAAACCACAACATCCGCTTCTTGACCTTGACCACCCTATTACCATAGGTGCAATTGACTTTACTGATTATTACTTTGAACATAAACGGCAAACCATCGAGGCAATGAGGAATGCAAAAGGGATAGTGGCTAAAATTGGGCAGGAATTTGGAGAAAAATTTGGCAGACACTACGGGTTTTTTGAGGAGTATAAATTGGAGGATGCAGAGATAGCCATAGTTGTTTTAGGCTCTACCGCCGGCACTTCAAAGGTGGTCGTAGATGAATTACGACAAAAGGGAATAAAGGCAGGGCTGTTAAGACTACGGCTGTTTAGACCATTCCCATATCAGGAATTAGCTAATGCGTTATCCGGAATCCCCTGCATAGCGGTTATGGATCGTTCCGATTCATTAAATTCCGCTGGAGGGCCTGTATTTACCGAGATTCGTTCGGCACTTTATGATTTAGAGATACGACCTAAAATGGTTAATTATATCTATGGTTTGGGTGGCAGAAATATTGATCTATCCCAAATCAGGTCTGTCTATGAAGATTTAGCCACAAACAAAACCGATGAATTGGTCAGATATCTGGGGGTAAGGGAATAAAAAGGAATATGATGACATCAAAGGTTGATAAGGCAATAAAAGAATTAACCACCCGGGCAAAAAAGGAGTGCAATGGTTTTTTGAAGTTTATCCTCCTTTATGGCTCGGTTATCACTAATTCTTACGACGAAGAGAATAGCGATATTGATGTCCTGTTTGTTTCAACAAATGAGAGTATTTATGACCATATTCTTGATATTCAAACCGATGTAGGACTAAAGTATGGGGTGGTATTTTCTATTCTGTTTGATTCTCCTGAAGGTGTTAGAAAAGAATTTGAATCGGGTTCTTTATTCTTCAAGAAGATTCTGAGGGAAGGAAAAGTGCTTTATGGAAATATTCAGGAAGGAATTAGAAGTAGCTTTGGAGATGTTAAATGATGCTAAACTTCTTCTAAACGAGAAAAGGTTTCGCTCGGCAGTAAATAGGGCATATTATGCTATGATGCATTCTACTAAGGCGTTATTAACCCTTTTGGATATTGAAGCTATCTCTCATCCCGGAATTATTCGGAAGTTTGGTCAGGAGGTAGTCCAAAAAGGTATTATGAACAAAAGGTATGCTAAGAGTTTATCCGCGGCTTACAACATGAGAGATAAAAGTGATTATAAAATTATGGAGATTATTAAAGATGAGAAAGTAGATGAAGTTATTAAGGAATCGGAGGAGTTCGTTTTTGAAATTCAAAAGGTAATAGAAATGAAAATTAAATCGGGAAGTAAGTAAGTTTAATTTCTATAATCTTATAAAACATTACTAATAGCAGTAATCTGCCATAAAAGGAGGAACAAAATCATGACAACATTAAAAGAATTATCACACAAAAGCGAGCTTTTGTCAGGTGGACATCGGGCTTGTGCGGGTTGTACCGAACCTGTCGCTGTCCGACAAATTCTGATGGCAACGGATACACCTCTAGTTGTTTGTTGTCCAACAGGATGTCTTGAGGTAACAACAACCATTTTCCCCTACACTGCCTGGCGAATGCCGTGGATTCATTCTGCCTTTGAGAATGCCGCCGCTACACTCAGCGGAGTAGAAATAGGTTATAAAGCCCTTAAAAAGAGGGGTAAAATTCCCGATAGGGAGATTAAATTTATCGCCATTGGTGGTGATGGAGGAACTTATGATATTGGTTTCCAGGCATTATCCGGTGCGATGGAGCGGGGACACAACATGGTCTATATTTGCCTTGACAACGAGGCATATATGAATACAGGCATTCAGCGTTCAAGTGCTACACCAAAAGGGGCACATACTACTACCTCGCCGGCGGGTAAGGTTGTTGCGGGTAAGCGGGATTTTCGTAAGGATTTAACGGCCTGTATTGCGGCTCATAATGTCCCTTATGTGGCTCAAGCAATCCCCAGTATGTGGAAAGACTTTATCAATAAGGTTCAAAAGGCTCTGGCGGTTGATGGTCCTGCCTTTATTAATGTCTTGGTGCCTTGTAGATTAGGTTGGGGATTTCCACCGGAAAATGCTATTGAAATTGGTCGGGAGGCAGTTAGTTCCTGTTTTTGGCCACTGTACGAAATGGAAAATGGAAAGTGGAGATTAACCCATAAGCCAAAGGAAAAAACACCATTAAAAGACTGGCTAAAACAACAGGTAAGATTTAAACACCTGTTTAAACCTGGTAATGAAACGATAATTGAAGAATTACAGGCAGATGTTGACCGTAATTGGGAGAGACTACAAAAATTATGTGAATTTACTGCTTGAAGAAAGCCGGAGCAAGGTTCAAGGAGCAAGGTAGGGTAATCTTGTCCCTTGCACTTTGATTACAGATAGATAAGGAAAAATTATGAAATACAAAGTAAATCTTAAAAAGACAGAAGAAGGTTATGCTATATGGGTCCCTGGTCTTCCAGGCTGTTGGTCACAGGGAAAAACAGAACAAGAATCTTTAGAGAATATTAAAGATGCGATACAATCATATCTGAAAACTGCTGAAGAGTTAAGTAAGATGGAGGAAACCCGTTATGTAGAGGTTAGAGAGGTAATTTATGCCTAATCTACCCGGAGTAAATCATCAAAGAGCAGTAAAAGCTTTTGAAAAGACAGGCTTTTGGATTGCAAGAGAAGGAAAACATATTACTATGACCGATGGAAAGCGGATTATTACAGTTCCCCGAGCAAATCCAATTGATGCTTTTACTATGGGAGGAATTGTGAAGGATTCAGGTCTTAGTATTGAAGAGTTTAAGAATTTGTTATAATAGACTTCTGCAAAATGAGAAAAAGATGGAGAGATTAAGGAGAGCATAGGGAAGAAAAAATAGGAGATAAGGCAAAACAAGGTGTACTACCTCGTAGTTATGAGTTTTGCAGAAGTCTTAAAAATTTTAATTTTAAGGAGGGTTTTTAAAAATGGAGGCAATATTAAATATAAGAAAAGTTGAAGTAAAACTTCCAGAGGATATAATAGTTCAAGCACAACTTATTAAAATACCTAAAATAAACTTAGAAGAAAGGTAACTATTTACCCAAATGAAGTATAATGAAGGAAAAAGGGGAAACAGGGGAAAAATGGGAAAAAAGAAAGAAAAATAAAGGAGAAAGGGGGAGTAGAGGAGAAATGGAGAAACTATAATAAACATCTCCTTTTCCCCTTCTCTTCCCCATTTCTCCTTAAATTACTTATGTTTCCCTTTTTCCCAACTTTCCCATTTTCCCTTACTTACACAAGATTATTACTTCAGGTGGCTAAAGTGTTACGGATTTAGAATTAGTGAGCAATTGTATTATAAAATGATAGAAAAATTTCGACTTGTGAAATAGGTTTTAATAAAAGACCAGAGGGGCTATGTCAGAGTCAAACCTTGAAAGTAAAATTTAAAGAAAGTTACTTTCTACATTCAAGGTGCAACCATAAGATCCCTCCCAATCTCAGTGGACAATAGCCGAATTTCCTAAAAAATCCTGAATTTGAGAATGGAGAGTATGAAAAATGCCTACTCACAGAGATATTGATGATTTAAATTCCTTAATTGCTGTTCACAAAAAGAATCTTGCGAGGTTAAAGTTACAAAAAGCCAAATTTGGCACACTTAATGTCCCTTCACCTATCTTAAATCAAATAGATGATGAAGAAGATGCAATAAGGGAAATTGAAAGACGAATTGAAGAATCTGAGAATATATATGGAGTCCATTAATTAAGTGGGCATAAAAAATGTTTATTTTTTCCTTTTTTGGTTTTCAACTTTTCGAAGGAGAAAGGGGAAAGATGAGGAAATAGAGAGAAAAATAATAAATTCTCCAATTCTCCCCTTTCCCCATTTCTACTTATCTTATACTACTTGAACGCTTACCGTGGGTGTAGGCAAGAGGAGGCGATAGTATGAATGGGTTGAGTAAGGAAGAACGAGAACATCTTGAGACGAAACTTGAGATACTTATGGACAACAGGCAAATACTGGACCTAAGGCGAGCTGGATTTGGAAATCTCCATTTCCCTCCGTATATGGAGACGCAGTTGAATGAAGCCGAGGCAGAAATTAGACTAATATCCATTAAACTTGGTATTTTACCACCTTTTGAAGTCTATCAAGGAAACCCGATTGATTGGCAACAACTCCATCAGGCGTTTAATCGCCAACAGCTGGATAAAGTGTCCATCAAACATATAGGTGCAGGCTTAGTGGGGCCTCAAATGCTGGAATTGGATAAAGTATTTTTTGAACAGGATGTTGGTTCACGCACCTTCGAGATTGAAGTCCTGCGGCAAAAAAATTTTAAAAACCATGAAAAAGTAAAAGATTTATTAAGGTATGCTGATATCTGGCAGGCTCATATCTGGCGTTTTGCTCAGGGGCATCGTGATTTTGGACGAACACAAGTCGATTTTGATAACCATGTGCTTGAATCTTTTCTTCAAGTGCTTCCACAAGAAAGCCTTATGATTGATTTCCTGCAATTCCAAAATGTAATCAATGAGGTAGCACAATCGTTAAACAAAATGCCCCAGGAAATTCTAACCGGATTACAATGGCTTTTTGAAACAACCATTAAACGGGAGCCGGTATTAACTTATCTGAAGACATCTGGCTCAACACTATTAATTGGCGATGCCGGCGTAGGCAAGACAACAGTGTTGAAAATGTTGACCCTTGAGATATTTAAGCAACTTAGAAAGGGAGGGAAAAAGACTCCTATTCCCATTTTCGTCCGTCTGGATAAAATAGCAAATTATCTGAAAGAAGAGCAACCGCTGGATGAGGCAAGGGAGGCATTGCTTACTTACATTTGTTCGTATTGGAGACCGTGGCTACTTAACAGAGATGACCTGACCATCTCAGCCATTAAATCTTGTTCTCGACCAATACAATTAATGTTGGATGGACTGGACGAAATCCCATCCAATTTAAGATTGAAATTGGCAATGACTGTCCAGGAAATGGTGAAAAATCCATTATTTAAGGTTATCATTACCTCACGGCCTGTGGCTGTAGATGAAGCCCTGGTTCATGCCTTCGGTTTGCCTGAAGTCCGATTATTAGAATTAACGGCAAAGCAGATTAAAGGGTTTGTCCATAATTTTTTAAAGCTTTATAATAACCAGAATCATGAAGAAGTAGGGCAAAAAGATGCCCTTACTTTTCTATCAGCCCTGGATGACTCTAAGGCGGCCCAGGAATTTGCCACTAACTCCCTTTATCTTACAGTGATGATATTGATGCACAAAAAGCACAATGTCCTGCCCAAAAAACGAATTGAATTATATGCTGAATTTTATAAAATGTTACTTTTGCAACGCTCTACCGTAGGAGATAAACCACCTTTCGATGTTATTGTTCGTAACGAAAAATTATTCACCTGGGGAGAAGATACCTATACCCTCTTATTGCAACGCATCGCTTTTCTTACCCACAGCGATGAGCAGGACAGTGTGAGTATTTCTTCAAAACGGGTTATTGAAGCAATTGACCAGCAAGGATTACAGATAACGGGAATAGGTAAGGAAGATTTAGCCGATCGATTTTTAAACTTTGCTGATGAATCTCTCGGTATACTGTTTTACCGAGGGGTATGCTATGGATTCAGTCACCGTTCCTTACAAGAATATCTTACCGCTATACATCTTTCAGAATTTAGTGAAAGTCAGGAAATAAAAGATTTTTGGTCTGAACAAGTTCTGAAAAAGCCGAATCACTGGCTGGAAGTGGCACGACTATTGTTCTGTGAAATCCGTAAGAAGACATTTCTCCGTGAATATCTGCCTAATCAATGGTCCCAGGATATTGCCAGGACAGATAACCCCCGTATCATTGATATGATTGGTGCCATTCTGTTTGACCTGGAGGAATTTCTCAAGGCTGGTGAACTTCAACCATTACACCAAAGCGTGGTTATGGCATTAACCAATCGCCGGGATAAAAGCCATCACGACCCTCAACTCTTCCTTGCCTGCGGTGATGCTTTAGGCTTGATGGACGAACCACACATCGATGTTGCCAATCCACCAATGGTCCATTTTAACCCGGAGAAACCGTTTGATATGGGGGGTAATAAAGGTGATGAACAGCCCATCCATCCGGTTAAGTTATCACCTTACTGGCTGGGGAAATACCCGGTGACCAATAAGGAATTTGGTGAATTTATTAAGGCCGGTGGCTATGAAACCAAGGAGTATTGGTTTGATGAGGCTGGCCGATTTGGTTTTGATGGACGGGAGTTTCTAATGAGGCTCAAGGAGAAAGCACCAGCCTATTGGCTGAACGAGCGATTTGGCAAGAATCGGCCATTAGTACCAGTGGTGGGTGTCAGTTGGTATGAAGCTATGGCCTATTGCCGCTGGTGGACACTTACTTACGGAGAGCAATGGGCTGAAAAACAGGTTAAGGAGCACGGAGCGAAGAAAATTAAGACTCCAATGCTCAAAGCTCAGTGCTACTGCCGATTGCCCACCGAGGCCGAGTGGGAGTTTGCGGCTTGTGGCTTTGAGGGTAGAAAATACCCCTGGGGTAATACTCCGCAACCCAGTCTTGAACGAGGAAACTATTTTGATAGCAAACTTAAGCAGACTGCGACTGTGGGTAGTTATCCCAAAGGGTCTACACCTGAAGAAGTACTTGATCTGGCAGGTAATGACTGGGAGTGGTGCTGGGAATGGTATGGTAAAGATTATTATGAACGGAGTCCTGATGAAAATCCTGCTGGGCCAGATAATGGCAATAATCGTGTGTTGCGCAGCGGGTCATGGGACTACGGCTATCACGACGACTTTCGGTGTGCCAACCGCAACTACTTCATGCCGGGGTCCCGCTACAACAACGGAGGTTTTCGTATTGCCAGGACTTTTTTCTAATTACCCCTTGTTCCTTTTTCCCTTTACCCCTTGATGGTTGGAAGCCCGAACAGGTTTGAAACCTGGAACTTGTTCGGGGCCTTTTCCTCAACAAGTTGAGGCTTCCAACGCGCAGGGAGCGGAAGTCCGAACTTGTTCGGGACAGACCCCAATCTCATTGTTCGTCAGGGTAGTTTGGTTTCATGCAGATTTTTTCCCTTTGGTACTTTATTTGACTCATAAGTTTTCCCTTCATCATTTATATACAGATCCCCTATAATCTATTCTATCCACAAACACTTTCTGTTCTTTAAACTCTGGTTTTAATATCATCCTTATCTTACCGATCTTTATTCTATAATACCCCTTCCATTTTCCTTTCATCTTCTTTACATCAATATTTTCATCCAGACCTTTAGAGTAATTGATAAACTTGTTGATAAATAGAAGTATCCTCGCATCTTCTATCTTCTCTTCTTTTGCAAACTTATCTGCATTCCTGCTTAACTCTATCTTCCACACAACATTATCCCTCTAAAATTAAGGTCCTTGCCACCTCTGTTGAAGGCTCCCTATAATTTTCTTCTATCCCCCTTTGCTCTTCATCAGATATATACGGGGCAAACAATAATCTTGTTCTTGCTATCTCTTCCTCTAATGCATCCCTTACTGCATCTTTTACTATACTTTTCAATCTGGTCTCATCAATAGTCTCAACTTGCATTCTTCTTACCTCCTCGACTGATAGGAATTTGCTTTTGGGACATTTTGGATATTACCTTCACTTTTGCTCATTCTGGGAATATTTTACCAAAAAATTTATCCTATGTCAACAAAAATGTTGCTTCCATCGTAACCGCTCAGTTAATGGTGGGAGAAACTTTCTTTTTTCTGAAGATCTCTTTAAAAAAACTTCGGAAAAAGGGAGTTTCCTAAACCAACATAGTGGTTCATAACATTTGTTTTTGGAGGTAATTCCCACTTAAAAAAGGGGGATTATTTATTGCAAATTTATCATTGTAAATTTTAAATTTAAAATGCTAAATTTGCAATTTGCAATGCTCTTCTATACCTGTGGCTAATCTTTACTTCAGATGGCTAAAGTGTTACAAACCCTTGAACTCTTTATCTTCATTTGAACCTTGAACTTGGGTATCCATTACAAGTATTGGTGGAGGTGAGGGGATTTGAACCCCTGACCTTCGACATGCGAAGCCGACGCTCTCCCAACTGAGCTACACCCCCAGGTTAAGTGAAAAACGAAAAGTGAGAAACTTAAAAACAAATAACTTTTCACTTTTCGTTTTTCACTTTTCATTTCCTTTAATTGCCGCGGGAATTTTAGCAATTAAATCCGAGGCGACTAAGCTATACTTACCTTTTTCCTCTAAAACTAAATCCCCTGATAAACCATGTAAAAAGACGCCCAATTTTGCCGCATCAAGAACCGATACATCTTGAGCCAACAACCCTGCGAGCATACCTGTCAATACATCCCCACAACCTGCCGTAGCCATACCTGAATTACCCGTTGAATTGATAAAGGTATTACCTTCCGGGTCGGCAATTATTGTCCTTGCCCCCTTGAGAATAACCACTAATTGGTATTTTTGGGCAAATCTTTGAGCTGTGCCTAACCTATCTTTCTGAACCTCATCCGTAGTTATTCCTAAAAGCATTGCCATCTCACCCGGATGCGGGGTAATTATAACCGGTGAGGTTTTCTCCTTCAAGATATGGAGATTGCCAGCTAAGGCAAATAACCCATCGGCATCTATGACCATCGGAATATTTACCTTGGGAATCAACTTTCTAACTAAATTTACTACCTCGTTATTTCTCCCTAAACCAGGGCCTATGGCTACACAATCTGCATCCTTGACTAATTCCATAATTTCATCATAACTATTTAAGCCAACTGTTTGCTCGGGAGTCTCTGATAATGGTTTTGTTATCACCTCTGTAACCTTTGCCGCTACAATTGGGTTCAAACTTTTGGGTGTCCCCAGAATGGATAATCCGGCACCCATCGCCAAACAGGATTGAGCAGTCATAACTGCCGCACCGGTCATTCCTACAGACCCGGCAATAGTCACCACCCGACCACAGCTACCTTTGTGGGCATCTTCAGCCCGCCTGGGCAATAAAGGGAGAACATCCTCTTTTAATAATAAATTTACCTTAATCTGCTCATCCTCAACAAGTTGTTTTGGCAAACTTATATCCACAAGGGAAATCTCACCAGCAAATTCTGCCCCTGGATAAAGCAATAATCCAATCTTGGGTAATCCTAAGGTAAAGGTAGCCTTTGCTCGAATACAACACCCTAAAGGAAATCCTGTATCTGCATCTAAACCAGAAGGAATGTCAATGGCTATAATCGGTTTATGGGTGTCATTTAAAAAATTAATGACATTGGCCAGAAATCCTTCTATTTCCCCGGATGTCCCGGTGCCTAAGATGGCATCAAGAATAATATCCGCCTCTAAAATATTACTCCTTTCTTTCTTTAACTCCTCTACATTTGGTATTTCTTTGATAGGCACGCCGAGCGCCCTGGTTATATTCAGATTAGTCAGGGCATCTCCTTTGATTTCATCCGCCTCTTTTAACAAATATACGGTTACCGCAATCCCTTGATTAAAAAGGTGTCTGGCAATGACTAATCCATCTCCACCATTATTACCTCCGCCGGCAAATATGGTTATTTTATTCACACCAGAAAATTCTTCTTTTAAAATTAATGAAGAAACAAGCCCAGCATTTTCCATCAGAATAATACTGGGGATATTAAATTCCGCACTTGCCTTTTTATCAATCTCTTGCATCTGGAGTTTAGTAACTACCTTCAATTTATTCTCCTATCTTGTCTGTATTCGATAACTGACAACCTATCACCTATTTCTACCGATATATTGTCCCTATCGGGTTTGGTATAATACAAAAAATTTATTGGAATTATCCAGACTACCTGATAGACTATAAATAACAGGGTTGCCTGTTAAAGTATTGCCCTATAATATCTATCAAAAGAAGGTAGTGGTTCATAACATTTGATTGTGTGAAAACTCTCAATCCATCTTTGAATGTAGAATATTGAATGTAGAATGTAGAATTATGAAGTTTTAGTATTTTCCCTGCTTTCTTTCGACATTCTACATTCAATATTCTACATTCTACATTTTAACTGTATTCTCGTAAGATTAAAATGACTTTTCACACAATCTGACATTTGATATTGTGGGTGCTCCAGTAGTCAGAATTCAGGAGTCAGGAGTCAGAATAAAAAAGGCGCTCCTGGAGTGAGGTTTATTCTGACTCCTGGATTCTGACTCCTGGATTCTATCATAGATACCCCCAATATCAAATGGAATGACCCAGTAGTCTGGATGAAAAAAAACACAAAACAAACACAAGAAAAGGTCCAAAACATCCATTCAGAAACCTAAAGGTAGTAGGTTTACTGAAAAAATCAAACAACTCGGACCGCAAAGTCTGGGAGTCATTCGGAAATGACCTCTTAACTCTCACTTTAATTTTATCAATTATGTGCATAAATGTCAAGAATTTTATCCGAACATTAGTAGCACTGAGCATGGAGCACGGAGCACGGAGTCTTTACTCCATGCTTTTTGCTCCGTGCTCCGTGCTACCTCGCAATCCTTTATTCATCAAGTCTTACTTTCGCAAGTAAGTGAATATCACTTTTCAGAATCCTTCTCCAACCATCTTCAAAACTTCGTTTACCAAATTTTCACTCACTCTGAATCTTTCTCTTCTTAGGGCTTCTATTAAAGGTTTAACCTGACTCACTATTTCTTTCTCTTTTGCTTTGACTAAAATACCAAGGAGGCCAATAACCTTAAGACCTATCTGAGAGGCAATTTCTCTGGCTATCCTTTCATCAAGGATTACATAATCTGCGGCAAGTTCTCTTCCGAGAATAATTGCCTCTGCCTCTCCTGACCCTAAATACAGTCCCAATACCTGTTTAGCCAATTTATCCTTAATACTATGTGACTTGATCCATGTGGCTTTTTTGATCTCGCCTATTGTCGAGTAGACATCTTTTCAACCTCCTTTGTTGTTAATGCCCCTCACAGAACC
>JASEHU010000269.1 GCA_030018635.1 bacterium | reverse complement strand
TTCGTCCACATCGCTCAAACCAAGAGGTTGTGTTACTCCATTGACCAATCCTTTCCAGCCATCCTGTATTCCCACAACCTCATAGCCAAAATCTATTGCCCGCAAGACTATCCCTCTAATTGCCGGATTAAGTCCAGGACAATCTCCACCACCAGTTAAAACACCAATTTTCAATATTAGTCCCCCCTTTCTATGAACTTAAAGGAAGAAATTAGAGAGGTTCTTCTTCCCTTCCCAACTTCCAACTTCCAACTTCCAACTTCCAACACTTATATTATACGATAAAAGGTATGTTTCTGTCAAGGAAAATTTTCGGGATGTATTACTTTTTGTCTCCAATTAGTTAATAATTTCCACTGGTAATTGAACCGATTATACTTTTTCATCAGGGCAAACGCATCTAACTTTCACAATCAACTTATTTTGTGGCGAGCAACCCGTTTCAAAAAACTTCTTGACAATTACCTATATGTATGTTAAAATACCTTTAGCTGAGGTGATTAAAATGTCAGGTAGTAAGTAACACTTTAGCCATTTGAAGTGGAATTCTGGTAATCGGTAATCAGTAATCGGGGAAGCGGTAAGAACCAATTGACGCGTTCTCTTCACCGATAACCTGATTACCGATAACCGATCACCTGATTTCTATTGCACTTCATCTGGGTAAAATAGTTAGTTGATTTTTAATTAGAACCTATCCGAAAGTGGTTTAAAACCACAAAGTTGGAAGTCCGAACAGGTTTAAAACCTGGAACAGGTTTAAAACCTGGAACAGGTTCGGGCAAACTTGTTTGGCTGTATTTTTCCTCAACAAGTTAAGGTATCCATCGGTTTTTCGGATAGGCACTCAGGAGGAGGATAAAAAATGAAGGTATTAATTAGTGACCCGTTAGCAAAAGAAGGATTAGGGATTTTACAGAAGGCAGAAGGAATCGAGGTAGATGTCAGGACAGGGCTTAAACTGGAGGAATTAGTGGCTTGTATTGGGCAATACGATGGGATGATTGTCAGAAGCGAGACAAAGGTAACTAAGGAGGTAATTGAGGCAGGTAAAAGATTACAGGTAATTGGTCGAGCAGGGGTCGGTGTGGATAATATCGATGTCCCTGCGGCTACAAAAAAGGGGATTGTTGTTATGAATGCCCCGGGCGGAAATACGGTTTCTACAGCTGAACATACCTTTGCCATGATTTTGGCTTTAACCCGAAATATACCCCAGGCAGATAAATCACTTAAAAATAAGGAATGGGAACGCAAAAAATTTATGGGTGTGGAGCTGTCAGGAAAAACCCTGGGTGTTATTGGCTTGGGCAGAATTGGCTCTTATGTTGCCGGGTTGGGATTAGCCTTTAATATGAAGATATTGGCTTATGACCCATTTATTTCACAAGAAAAGGCAAAACGGCTCGGTGTAGAATTGGCTGAACTTGAGGAACTTTATCGCCACTCTGATTATATCACCCTGCATGTCCCCAAATCCGATGAGACCAAAGAAATGATTTCTAAAGAGACGATTGCCAGGATGAAGGATGGGGTCAGGATAATCAATTGTGCCCGTGGTGGATTGGTTGATGAGACGGCACTGTCTGAAGCACTCAAAAGCGGTAAGGTAGCCGGTGCGGCTCTGGATGTTTATGAGAAGGAACCACCATCTATGGATAATCCATTGTTAGAACTTAGCAACTGTATTACTGTACCTCATCTTGGCGCCTCAACGGTTGATGCCCAGGTAAATGTCGGTGTAGAAGTAGCCGGTCAGGTAGTTGACGCCCTTACCGGTGGTCCGATTAGAAATGCCGTTAATATCCAGCAGGTAGCACCAGAGGTATTTCAGGAAATCGCTCCATATTTAACCTTAGCTGAAAAAATCGGCGCGCTCCATAGCCAATTGACTATTGGTGGCATGGAAGAGGTGGAAATAAAAATATCCGGTGAAATTGCCAGTTACGAGGTTAAGCCTTTTACCGTTGCGGTACTTAAAGGTATGCTCTCCACCATACTTAAGGAAACCGTAGTCAATTATGTCAATGCTCCATTTATTGCTCAAGAACGCGGCATAAAAATTATTGAGAATAAAGAAACCAAAGAAGAGGATTTTACCAATCTTATCTCCATCACCTTAAAAACAGATAAGAAGACCTCACAGATTGCCGGTAGTATTTTTCAGAAGAATGAGGCGCGAATTGTGGCTATTGATGGCTTTAGAATTGACGCCATACCCCAAGGCGATATGCTGGTTATCTCAAATGTGGATAAACCGGGTGTCATAGGTAATCTCGGCACTCTTCTGGGTAAAAACAATATAAATATCGCCGGGCTACAAATGGGCAGAAAGGCGATTGGCGGAAAACAACTGGTTGTCTTAAATGTAGATGGCAATGTCTCAGATGCCGTCTTGCAGGAAATTAGATCTCAGGAAGAGATTTTAGATGTAAAACTGGTGAAATTGTAAGGGGATATATTTGGTTAGTTTCAATACGAATATAGCACCTATTAACCAAAAGTTCTCATCCAAGAAACGAATTTTCGATTTTCGATTGCCGATTTTAGATTGCAAATTGATTTATCTTTAAAATCCCAAATCGAAAATCCAAAATCCAAAATAATTTCACATGAGAACTTTTGGTTAATAACTGCTATATGTGCTATCCTACCAAACCTTGGGTTCAAAATCTTTTGAGTTGGCCAGACGCATTGTCTCTCCGAATGGAATCAAGACATAAAGCCCTTTTTTCTGAGCAAACTTTATGACATTTTCCTGGACATTAAGTCCAGATACAAAGGCAACCACATCCCTATCTTTATACTCAGTAAAGTTTTCTTTAAATGAAATTAAGGATTCATCAAAAAAATCCTGGATATTCTCATTAGTCAGATGTGCCTTTACCTCGCCAACTAAAATTAGAGCTGAACCATTTCTCCTTGCAGGGCATAAAAGGTCTATCTCAGATTTAACCTGGCCATCGTGAAGTGCCTTGACCCTTTGATACACGGCATCTACCCTTATCCCTAATTTCTTAAATACCTTTGGGACAGAAGGAGCGGTCAAGCCTTCTGCGGCTCTACCCAAACCTCCTCCTATTCCTCCCAGTTCTTTAGCAAGTTGTTTAAATGTCTCCTTCAACTCTTTCTCGGTCTTCTTCTGTAGTTCATCAGTTTTCTTCTGTTGTTCATCGGTTGCCTTTAACTGTTCATCAGTCTTCTTTTGGGATGCCTGGAGTTCTTTTTGAGAAACATGAAGCTGACGCATCTTTTCCATAAACAACTTATGTTCCCTTTCATGTTTCCTGCTTGCATTCTCTAACATCTGTTCTATTCTATCAAGTCTATCTTCAGCCATTTGAAATTTACCTCCTCCCACCTTATCATCTTTTTTAATTATACTACTGTTGATTAATCCTGTCAAGTATTTTTTTATGGGAGGCAGCAATTCTCATTATGGCAGAAATCGTGTCCAATGTTGAGACATAGGTGGAA
>JASEHU010000268.1 GCA_030018635.1 bacterium | reverse complement strand
AAAAACTCATTCATACTATGCAGTAGGTTCAATTCACAATTCAAGATGTGACCCCTAATCTTTCTCCTTCAAGAAATTTCAACTCACTAAAAATCACGAAAGTCCAGTTTTGGTGGATTTGAAGGAAATATTTATGAAATATGGGATTATTTCGGATATTCATAGTAATTTAGAGGCTTTAAAGGTAGTGCTTGAGGAATTGAAGGGGGTTAAGGGGGTTAAGGGGGTTAGGGGGGTTGATAAAATACTCTGTCTGGGAGATATTGTCGGCTATGGCCCACTTCCAAACGAATGCATTGCTGAAATCAAAAAACTAAAAGAGGCAAATATAGTCGTTGGTAATCATGATTTAGCCAGCATAGGTTGGAAGGATATTTCATGGTTTAATGAATATGCCCAAAGGGCTATTATCTGGACAATGGATGCCTTGAGTGATGAGAGTAGAAAATACCTATTCTCTTTGCCGGAAATTATTGAAGAAAAAGATTTTGTTATGGTTCACGGTAGTTTAAATGATTACACAGATGAGTATATTACCGGACTCAAAAAAGCCGGCAAGAACTTTAAATTATTAGAAGAAAGAAATCTACTCTTAGTAGGACATACACATTCTCCACGATTATTTCTTAAAAAAAGACATCAACCAATTTATTCCCTGAAACTTACGGATAAAGACATTATTAAGATTTCAGATGAAGATAAATTCATTGTTAATGTCGGAGCGGTAGGACAACCAAGGGATAAAGACCCAAGGGCAAGTTTTGGTATTTTTGATACAGATGTTCAAGAGATTAAAATATATCGAGTCCCGTATGATATAAAGAAAACACAAGAATTGATAAGAAAGGAAAATTTCTCTAAACTCCTTATTGAAAGGTTAGCCTATGGGTATTAGGAATTGGGGAGAGAGAAAAAATAAGATAGAATTAACAATTATCAATTATTAATTGTTAATTGATAATTCTATAGGTAGTGTCAAAAATAGCATGAAAAAAATTATGAAATAAAAGTTTATCGCTTTTTTCCACACCAAGGTATGTATTAGTCTATTTTTGTCCTCTGAAGGGAGGATAGGGCAACGCTGAAGAGCGGCCTGATCACCCTTCAGACCACATACAAGGTATGTCCTCTGGAAGGCATTTACCATTCAGAGGAGAAGGTTAGATATATCTTGGAGTGGATTAAGGCGATAAACTTATGGTCAAATGGGGGGAGGAGGCTAAAGGGTAGATAACCTCTTTAACCATCGCGACTTAGAAAAAAATGCAGTAAAACTTTTGACATTACCGTGATAATGTACGAGAGATATTAAATGATGCACATATGATACTTGAGGATGAAGATATATTTAGGACAATTCTTCCATCTGGGAGAAGATTGAAAATTGGGATAGTAGTGCACATGGACACTTAAAATTATGAGTTTAGGAAATAATTGTAAATTGTAAAATGGATAATGAAAAATTGAAAATTAGTTCTGTTCTTCTCCTCATTTTTACATTTTTCATTGGACAGTATCCATTTTACAGCTAATTTTAACTTAACCATTAAAATAAAGTGTCAAGAGATAGTAGTATGGTTCCGAATTTGGTGGGTTTCATGCAAGTGTGCTGATAGTGGCTGGTGCAATAAATACTCCATTAGATGTTGAGCTATACTCTAAAGGTAAAGAGCTTTCAGCAACAAAAACCGTTCTTAATCGAACAAAAGATAAACTGGGGAAAGGTTTTGTACACATAGCACTTGGAGATGGACTCTATATGAATCAATACCATCTTTCCCAATGTAAATATGAAGTTGGATGTGAAGCACTTGTTAAGACAGAGGATGAGTCTCTAACAATTATCTGGTTAAAATTATGGTTGTTTGTGCCCCTGTATTTATTGCCGATAATTCTCATATAAAGGAATCCTCCTAAAAAATAAATAATAAATTATAACTCTCCTGAATAAATTTGTTGGGGGGGAAAGGGGAGATATTGCCTTCAGAAGTCAATAGAACTCACTATCCCTCTTTATAATTAAGTTGGGGAATTTTTGTGACACAAATTTTTTTCTGTTAGCTAAATTTTAAAAGTGCACACTTTAAGAATTAAAAGTGCACTATATTCAAATATTCAAATCACTATTTTTAGCCTTTTGAACATCAATAAGCTTATTATTACACCAGAATCTTATTTCAGATATTCCGTTGTCCATAGGATAGATACGAAGGGTTGCAGTCTCTCTTGGAGTAGCATTATTCACTTTAAGTTGTAAGTTGTTGATAGAGATTTTTCTATAAGAGTCTATAGTTCTATTGATTCTTAAACAGAAGATATCTTTAACAGATTGATAAGGTGGTTTTGTTTTAAATTCCCTGAATAAAGACTTGTTTTCTTTTATTGCTCTTTGAAATCTAAAATAAGGAACCTCCTGTGTTGTGGAATGGACTTGACGATAGTTATATCTGTGAACTTCCTGGTTAAGAATATCTTGTGCATCTTTTATATCAGTCACATTTTCTCTAACGCATGTCCTTACAAGTCTATCTTGTAGCCAACCATAAGGTCTTTCAATTTTGCCTTTGGCTTGTGGAGATAAGGCATAGGGTATCTTGATATTACAGTCATTCATAACCTGTTTCCACTGGGTATCTACCTCATCGGTCAATTTATAATGCTTGCGCCAGAGAGAATCTCTACCTTGTACAAATCTAAAGATAGAATGGTTATCTACATAGTAAGAGAAAGGTAGTCCATATTGCAGAACTACGGTTTGTGCTGCAAATATATGTTCCCATGATGTTTCTTTCTTCAGTAAAACAGCATAAAGCATAAATCGGCTAAAGTCATCCAGAGATGTTATGAGATACCATTTTTCATTAGCCGGTGGTGACCATAAGTGAACAGATGTATCGTGTTGAATCAGTTCACCAACATAATTGGTTAATACTTCATGGTCATGAGTAGCTTTCTTAGGTCTCTTTTTCAAATAGAAATCATATCTTTTAGCCCTATTAATAATAGTAGGCAAAGATACTTTTTGATTATACTCTTTTTCTATACGATCTTTGACATAGCTATAGTTATAATGTTTTAGGGGTATATCGCTGTTCTCAATAAGTTCTTTCTCAATCTTTAGTTCTTTCATAATATTTTCTTCGATTCCTTGAGGAATTCTTCTGATTTTGGTCTTTCTGATGTATTGAACAGAGAAACCATCAGGATTTTTCCTATATTCTTTGACAATATCGAAGAATCTCGATTTTCCAATACCCAGAATTTCCTGGATGTACTTTCTTTCGATATCTCCTTTCAAATAACGTTCAATCAGTTCTTTGACCTGACTATCTGTAAATTTCTTATGTAGTTGTGACATAATCTAAAAACCTCCTTTTTAGTTTTACATTATATCATATTAAGGTTAAAGGAAAAATGTGGATAGTGACGCAATTGACGCTCATGTGGATAACTTGATGGACAACTCTTCTTTGTTGCCCACAAG
>JASEHU010000267.1 GCA_030018635.1 bacterium | reverse complement strand
ATAGCATTTTTTTGATATATTATAAAATAGGCTCTTCAATAAAAGGGTTAGTGGGAAACCTTGACCCGACGATTGGGACAACCCACTCTGCCCCAATCACAAGGGGATTGAATTAGAAAAATGGTATGAAATTATTAAGTCTGTAAAAATGAAAATTCGCAACATATGATTAAATATGTAGTTGCGAATTACAAAAATATGTAAAAAAGCCTGAAAATGTAGAACTTTGTAACAGATGAGGAGACAAAAATGAAGAAAATAAGTCGGGATGATTTGAAGCTAACTTGTTGCTGGAGACAGTGATATGGATGAATTGCCGTTGAAGAGCCTGATCCACTAAAACAAGGATTGAAACCCCGCAAAATACAGATATTCCTCATTGCCTGTCGCGTTGAAGAGCCTGATCCACTAAAACAAGGATTGAAACTTTCATTAATAGCTGCTATCGGACACAAAGCATCTCGTTGAAGAGCCTGATCCACTAAAACAAGGATTGAAACCCCATTATATTATCTCCTTTTCTTCTTATACCACACTTATTGAAGAGCCTGATCCACTAAAACAAGGATTGAAACTATTTCCCTCTGGAATGCCAACATCAATGCCGTTGGAGTTGAAGAGCCTGATCCACTAAAACAAGGATTGAAACACCCAATGTCATACTACCAATAATCTCTACTGCATTGTTGAAGAGCCTGATCCACTAAAACAAGGATTGAAACTAGACTATCTCGCTATATTTTGCTATTCTGATTGCCGTTGAAGAGCCTGATCCACTAAAACAAGGATTGAAACACTGTCCCACCAATTCCACTGGTGGACGATGAATGGTTGAAGAGGTGGATTCGTGGGGTAAATGTTAAATAGTGCCATTCTGAACAAAGTGAAGAATCTCAATTTTTTGCGTCAAGTACTTGTGTGGTAAGAAATTCTTTGATTCACTTAGAATGGCATATCGACGAGGCATATAGGGTTTACCCCTCGAATCCACGTTGAACCGATATTAACAACTAACAAAAATTGAGTGATGTCTGAAATTGGTTATGATGACGTTTAGCCTTATGGCATCTGATGTAGGATGGGTGTTAACCCATCTATTCCATAACCTGTTTTGCCACCTTTACTTCGCATTGCCAATACGAGGTATAACATGCAGCTTATCATAAATTCATACGGTTCATATTTACATAAGCAGGGGAATTGTTTCCTGATTGAGAATAAAGACCGCAAGTTTGAGGTGTCGGTAAAGAAGGTGGAGAGTATTATGATTACCACCTCTGCGGCTATTTCTACTGATGCCATTAAGTTTGCCATGGATAATAATATTGATGTTGTGGGATGGTTCACCTTTTTCCATTATTTCCCCTTTTCCCTTCATTACACCCGCAACGGTTACCAATTGAGGAGGAACTAAAAAATGATTAATGCCATGCGAACATTGGCACTTGATTACCTTTTTGACAAATTAGGAGATAAAGATAATCCACCTCAGAATCTGGAAGAATGGTATTGCAGCTTGCGTAACATTCATCCTGAACAGTTCTTTCCATTTCTGGTAGAAGATGTAAGTGATATTGAAAAGGTATATATTCTTTATCCTGATAAGACTGACTCCAGTATGGTTAATATGGAAGTGGAAGACATAACAAAAGAGAAAGCTTGCAAATTGCCGTTCATACAATATCGAGCTAGAGCGATAGGGCCTGTTGTTAAACGGTCCAAGACCAAAGGTGAGGTTAGTCCGAACATCACTACCCAGCAGGCGACTTTAAAATATTTCGAGAAAGTTGGAAATGGTTCATCTCCGTGGGCAAGCTATTTCAAGGACATCTTCGACATACTTCGTAGACCTAAGCTCAGGACCTTAGATGGTAGTGTAATTATGACTGGTAGAGGGGAGACTTGGTCGAATATTTATTCGGCAACCCTTGAACTTATTCCGGATGAAAAAGTCATGGTGGCGGTAGCCGATAGGGAAAACAAATGGCCTGGAGAATCACCTGAATATCTGAATTATCTGGCGAGTGAACTATCAATGATTAAATATTGCACGGGCGATACACCTGCTAAAGACAATCAATCCTGCCCACTATGTGGTGCGACAGATGTTCCTGTGTTCCCTAACGCCCTGAAGGGAGCGGGCATTAACATAAGCAATGCTGATCGGGCAGGAGCATTCCCTGATATTGATACAACTCAGGCATGGAAAGGATATGCACTATGTAATGCCTGTGCTGATCTACTGTATGTCTATAAATTCTACTTTTTAAAAAATGACTCCAATGGCCGGAATCTATTCAGAACCCCTATTGCAGGTGAGAATGCTGTTGTAATCCCATTTGCCGCAGCAGACTATCGGGCACGACAAAATATATGGAGAGAAGTAAAGGATTTTGTTAAAGACACATCCTCTGATGCAGAAGAAGCCGAGCGAAACATTTTGGATGTTCTTAAAGAAAAAAAAGGGATATTGAATCTCACCTTTCTCTGGGCTACGGTTGGACAGAATATAAAAGATGTAACTGGTATGATAACGAATGTGCCACCAACTCGATTGAAGGAACTCTCAGAACTTAATGAAGAGTCACGGAATTGGGGACATCCACTCTTCCCTGCAACATTTTTGTGGAATGATTTCCGTCCCGAATTATCTCTTAGAACATTGAGTGTGTTATTTAAACGTCCGGGTGGTAAAAAGGCAAAAAATGTAAACGCAAGTATGAAATTATGCCAGTTGAAGAGAGGAATCGCTGCCTCTGTGTATCACAAAACAGAAATCTCAACGCCAAGATTCTGGGAAGAGGTTATGACTACTGCCCGCTGGTATTGGCTGGATGCTATTGAAAATGGAAATGCTTATGGCCTTCTTAATGAGGGGAAAAAGGAAACAGGAAAGCCATATTTAACCGCTGCCGACTGGATAAGACATCTTTGCTGGTGGCTTTATTATTTCAAAAGACTGGAGGTGATGAGTGTGGAAGACAACTTTTATGAACCGCAAATGGAGAAATTGAAGCCCTACTTTGGGCATGAAAGTGGAATTGACTCAGCCCAAAAGGCGTATGCCTTTTTGCTCGGAGTGCTCTATGGCAAGGTGCTTCAGGTGCAAGGAGCCAGGGGCGTTAATGTAGGTGCAAATGCACTTACATGGCTTAAGCGATTGACGCTGAAGGGAAGAGACCTCCCTGAGCTGTATATCAAAACCCGGGAAAAACTTTTAGCTTATGAAACCGAAAAGAACAAAGAGGTAAGAGAGCTTATTGTTGAGATTGGAAATCTTGGCTGTAAGTTAGGAGATAATATCAAGCTGGAAGAGATACCAACCAACTATTACCTGTTGTTGGGACAGTCTCTTACTACAACGATTCTATCAAAAAAGGAGGAGAAAGCAAATGAGTGAAGAGATCAAAAATACTTTGTCGAGCAGGCACGAGTTCCTGTTCCTCTATGATATCAAGATGGGTAATCCAAATGGGGACCCGGATG
>JASEHU010000266.1 GCA_030018635.1 bacterium | reverse complement strand
CTACATTTTACCTAAATTCTTACAAATTGTCAATAAATGTCGATTGCACAGGTCGGAAATTTTTATGTTCTAATATGTCATGTCTGTCCAATATGTCCTATATATCCCATGATTAACCCAAGCATTAAAAGGCTACAACCCAACCAAACTACCCATACACCAGGGTCCTTAACTACCTGCAAGCCACTGTAATAAAAGTGGTGAAATTTCTCATTGACATCTATCTCATAACTTGCCTGGTAAAATCGGATGCCTTTATAACTCAAAGGCTCATTGACCTCAATGGTTTTGGTTAAAATTTCCTTTTCGTTTTCAATAATCGTAAGATTACTTTTGTAATCCTTTATCATTTTGGAGTCAGGGTAGTATTCAAGCCAGAATTTATTTAATTTTATATGAAAGTTCGTCTGGGGGACATGCCTTACCTCTCCTTCCTTCAAGTATAGATTATCTTTAAATCCCCATAAACTACCTATCATCCCACCTGAAAGGATGATAAGAAAACTAAGATGGGTAGCGAAATAACCGAGTTGTCTGGGTTTTGTGAGCGTTTGTCGACAGGTTTTCAATCTATTTAAGGCACAGATGATGATGTTGAGGCTTAAAAATTCCAACAACCCAATAAACCACCAGGAATGATAGACATCGGTTATAGAGAATATCTTAAGAAGCCGGTAGAGATTATATCCATATTTTTCTATATAAAGGTAATGCGGTTCATTTTGAGGGATGATAGTGCCAATAATCGCCAGCGAGGCGAGAAGGATTAATAAAATGAAGGTTAATTTAGGTGAAGAAAAGAATCTTTTCAATAGCCAACCTCCATTAGACATAATCCTTGTGGAGGAGCGAGTGCACCTGCATTAGCCCGGTCTTTTGATTCCAAAATATCTTTAACCTCTTTCGGGGTAAGTTTTTCCCTGCCGACATCAAGTAAAGTCCCGACAATGGTTCTAATCATCCCGTGTAAAAAGGCATTTGCCTTGAAATCAAAATGGATAAACGCACCTTCCTGAGCAATACTCAATTCTTCCACATTTCGTACCGGATTTTTCACACTCTTTACCTCCGAGGCAAAGGCACTAAAATCATGTGTCCCTGCAAGGAAATTGGTGGCCTGTCGCATATCTTCTAAATGGAGTTGCCACGGCACCCAATAGGTATAACGGCGAGAGAATACATCGGGATATTTAGCCGTAAGGATTGAATACCGATACCTGCGGAACTTAGCCGAAAATCGGGCATGGAAGGAGTCAGATACCTGGCAGGCGCCATAAACCACGATATCCTCAGGCAGTCGGCTATTTATTGCCTTTGGGAAGGATTCAATCGGGATAGTGGAGTTGGTCAAGAAATTAACCACCTGGCATTTTGCATGGACACCGGCGTCAGTCCGACTGGCAGTAATAAGTTTTATTTCTTCAGATGTTAATTGGGCTAACGCCTTTTTTAGTGTATCACTCACGGTATTTCCATCAGGTTGTGTGGCAAAGCCGTGATAATTTGTACCATCATAGGCTAAAGCAAGTTTAATGTTTTGCATCTGGTTTAATCTTATACAAATAGCAAACTCCATTGGTATGTAAAAGGTCGAAATACTTATTTAATATCTCCTCATCCCAGAGGATAGTCGGTTGTCTATTCTGAGTAAAATATTCATTTCTACTGATAAATATATAATGAATATTATTCTTTTTTAGACTACTCAATATTTCATTTATGTTTGATGAGGTATGGACAATTGTGCCTTCTAGACTGAAGTCAGACTGAACAAATTGTGTTTTAAAATAATAAGTTCGGTTTTCATTGATAGAGAGTACCTTATCTGATATAGAAAGATGGGTATTGATATAATCTGCCATACTATAGAAATCTAAATTTCCCCTGAGGAAGATATCCCTTGATTCAACACCAAAGATTACTGGTAATGCCCGATGGGACCATCCTTTAGCAGTTAAAAAGGCATAGGCATAAGCCCACCAACTACAGATTAATCCGATTAAGACAATAACGGCTATCTGCTTATGTAATTTACTTTTTTGGAATATTTTACCTAGAGTGTAGGCAGATAATACACATAATGTAGGAGATAGCGGGACAAAAAAATGTCTGTCATCCAGGAATGCAGGCTTGCTGCCGATTAAAAAATGAATAAGAGTGAAAATCAAGATGAAATTTATACCTGGAGGATTTTTTTTGAAACAAGGAAGAAGAAATAGAACGAGAAAAAACAAGGGAAAAAATTGCATATTAAAGTATAAAAGGCTATGAATTACTCTAGCTGGGTCTTTTTGATAACACCTCTTAAAGTTCATTATGGTCTGCACTCTACTCATAAATTCCATTTGAGAAATTTTAAATGAAGAATTCCAACCCTTGTTTATAAATGAATTCCAATTAGAGGACTTAATTCCGGGTAAGACAAATGGAGAAACAGGATTATTTGTATGAAGGTAAGATTTTATCATCCATGGAGAGAATACCAAAAGAAATAGTAATCCAAAAATAAGGCTATATTTAAAAATTGAGGTAAAATTTAGTCTTATTTCTCTCTTAGTTATCTTGACAAATATAATGCTTAATGGCAGTAAAATTAAAGTAATTCCTCCCCAGTATTTCGTACTTATAGATAATCCACAGGTAACCGCAGAAATTATCAACCATCCTTTTTTTGAGGACTCAAGCCAACCTAAAAAGGTATAAACGGTTAAAATCATATAAAATGCTAACCCAATATCTACCATGGCTGTTCCAGAATAACTTATTATTGAAGGTAGACTTATGAAAATAATCGCAGATAAAATGGAGATTTTAAGGGTAGTAAATTTCCTGGTAATCAAACCAATAGTCAAGGCTCCTAAAAGTCCATAAAAAGAATGGATTAATTGAGCTACCAGATCATTTCCGACCAACATCCCTAATGTGAACAGCATTTCTAGTAAAAATGGCAGTTCTGAAAGGGCAAACATCTTTGATACATCATATATTTTATGGAACTCAATAAAATATCTTGGTAATGTTAGATGATAGGTAAGGACATCACTGGTCACTGGCGGGATATAAGCCTTCAAGAAATTCAAGAAGGTGCAAAGACTAAATATAATTAAAAGAAAGATGGTTACTTTATCTAATCCTTTTAAATTTATGAATTTTATTCTTGGCAGGAAGTTCCTTAGTTCATAAACGAAGAGGATGTTCAATAGAATTATTAAGGTATAAGCTACAGCAGGATAAAACAACTTACTAAATCCTAACCCTAACATAATAAGTGAAAGTGTCCCTAATCCTATGCCTACATTTAGGACAAATTCTTCTAATAAGTAACCAGGCTGAATTTTAAAACATCTGACTACTCTTCTACCTAATGTAAAGGCTCCACAAATAATAGTTAATAACCAAAACAACTCAATCATTTTCTTATCCTC
Organism: bacterium; assembly: GCA_030018635.1. Classification (GTDB taxonomy): domain Bacteria; phylum UBA9089; class CG2-30-40-21; order CG2-30-40-21; family SBAY01; genus SBAY01. The sequence continues at coordinate 66 of JASEHU010000266.1, read as the reverse complement.
CTTTGCTTATTTATTAGTGGGTCATTCCATTTGATATTGGGGGTATCTATGATAGAATCCAGGAGT
>JASEHU010000265.1 GCA_030018635.1 bacterium | reverse complement strand
CAAATTAGTCCTTCTCTTTTGCTAACACCCCTGTGAACGGTTACAATCAATATTATGGACAGAAGCAACAGCAAGATGAGCAGCATCACGAAAAGACTTCTCTGGAATTTCTAATTTTTCCATGTATACTTGTGCCATTTCCTCAACCTTATCATTCAATTCCAGATGAGGGAAATCCTTTAGTTCTTCTAATCTTTTTTTAGCTGCTTCTTGATCACCTAACTCAGCTTCCTCAATTACAACTTCAGAGATAAAGGCATTAAATCGTTTTATTGCCATAGGCCACCATTGTCGCGTAATTTCTTGATGAGCAAGGGCTATGATATCTCGACTGGGATTAGAAGTATAATAGCTTACTACTGTGGTCTCAAGATATATTGATTCTTTCATTAAGCACCTCTTTCGTCCTATTTTTTATGAAGTCAGATGTCAGATAACTTAAATTAGACTGCCAAAATGATATGTTATAACACGATATTTTCGCCGTCTAATCCGCAGTAGTTATACTGCCTAAATGCCGTGTTGTTTTATGGCTCTACGCGGATTCGAGGGGTAAATTGGAACACGAATGGCACGAATAAACGAATTACACGAATAAGACAAGCTGCAAATCAAATGCCAGATACCAAGAATTTCCTCTGAAACTTGATTTCTGGCCTCTGACTTCTGACCTCTGTTTTTTATTCGTGGTATTCGACTATTCGTAGAATTCGTGTTCACAGATGTACCCCACGAATCCGAGTTGAGCCTTATTATTTTTCTGTATTATAAAAATCGAGAGTCGGGTCGTATCTTGAATTGTGAATTAATATTCTTTTAATTTATAATTCAAGATACGAATACCAATTAACAATTTAAGACAATCTACTTCAACCTATTTTTTACTATTCTATTATAACACACCACTTCTCTTTTGTCGAGTAAATTTTGCTAAAATATGGGATGTGTCCCTCTTCCGTCCTTCTCAGCGATTTGTTAGGTGAATTTTATGCGTAAACGAGACGGCGACCTTTCGGTTTGGGGATAAAATCATTAAATTCCTCTGCCGTCTTTATCCAAAGTTGAATTGCATCTCTAACATTTTTTACTGCTGATTCATATCTTTCTCCATGTGCCATACATCCAGGAAGTTCTGGAACTTCTGCTATATAAACATTGTCTTCCTCGCTCCAATATATTATTATTTCGTATCTATCCATTAATTTCAACCTCCTCTAATTTATATTTCAATATCATATGTCGTACTTGTTTCACTTGATAGGGCTTTGCTTTGTTGCCATCTTTTTGCAAATTTATTTTCTCTTCAATGCCTGCCTTTCTGAAAATATGATGACTTCCACTTATCCTCATGTCAAATCCACAACGAAGCAGTAAATTGCATAAACCGTCAAAGGCAATATTTGCATCTGCTCTACCGCTAAGTATTTGTTGTATTAGTCGTTTGTATTTATCCATTTCTTTCTTTTACACCTAACGGGGTGCGAGATAAGCTACACCCTCGATTTTTTGAAAAATGATGAACATTTATTGATTTTGACACATCCATTGATTGAAAGATATAAGAGGGTCAGGTCGAGGGTCGGATAGCAGGTCGTCGAGGTCGTATCTTGAATTGTGAATTAATATTCTTTTAATTTATAATTCAAGATACGAATACCAATTAACAATTTAAGACAATCTACTTCAACCTATTTTTTACTATTCTATTATAACACACCACTTCTCTTTTGCCGAGTCCATTTTGCTAAAATGCTAAAATATGGGATGTGTCCCTCTTCCGTCCTTATTAAACCACAAAATTTTCAGAATCACGCCACAGCTCCTGCCGTCAGTTACAGCAAATTGTTAACGGAAATCTTGCGGTTATCTGCAATATCTAATAAATCAAATAATATTATTTGATTTTCTACTTCAATCTTTTTATTTCTTTTTATCTCTGCAACCTTACCATCTAATCTTTTTAATATAACATCATAATATTCTTTTGATTTTTCCATTGTTATGAAATTTCGCTTTAATCTTTTGGCAACCGCTGATGTTGTCCCTGTTCCTCCAAAAGGGTCTAATACTAAATTTCCCATATCAGAACTTGTTTTTATTATTAATTCTAATAAATCCTCAGGCATCTGACAAGGATGTTCTCCTATCCGTTCCTTGAAGGTACCACAAACTCTTGAAAATTGCCAAACATCATCAGGAATTTTCCCGATTGGATTTGCTCGTTTATCCTTGTAAATTAGTTGTCTCGCAGAAGGAATCCTTATATCCCTATCATTAAATGTAAATTGTTTCTTGTCTTTAGTGAAATATAAGATATGGGTGTGAGCACGATTAAATTTTTTCCTCTGATTTTGTCCAAAGGCGTAGTGCCATATAACCCAATTTCTAAAATATAAGCCTGTTTTTTTTAAAATTATATTTATTTCTGCTGCAAATTCATCACCAATTGCAATATATATCGTCCCTTTATTCTTAAGTAACCTATAAGATTCTTTTATCCATTTTTCTGACCAGTTATAATACTCATCGTACGGCATGTTATCATTATGGACATCATATTTTATTCCTATATTAAAAGGCGGATCTGCAAATACCAAATCTATAGATTTATCTGGCAATGTTTTCATGATTTCTATACAGTCACCTAAATATACTTTGTCTACTTCCATTCTTACTCTCCCATGGTGAACAACTGGCACGGTTTTATCTTGAATTGTAATTTTGTGGGGTCTGGAGTTCCACCTTTTCTTTGCATAGTAATTTTACCTATGTACAAACTTCCTTTTGGTGATATTTTTACATCTCCGCTGCCAAAAAAGTTCATAACAGTATTAATGTCTTTGAGCATCCATGTAGTAGTATCTTCATCTTTGTTATATTCTGTAACTAACATCCAGTTAGCGGAAAGTCCACCCCTTCCTTTTAAAATATCACTAACAACAATTATCTTGTTCTCTTTGAAAAACTTCATAATTTTGTCTCTAATATCTTCAGGCATTTCATCCAAAAATACTCTTCTTTTATCTTTCAATTTGCATTTACTTACATGTTTAACAACCAATTTAGGGTCATTCTCCCCTGTAAAAAGTTTTAACCAAGAGGCTATTTCATTATCAAAACTCCACATTTCTTGATATGCATCAACCGATCGCTTATCTACCTGATTATAATCTGCATCAGAATTAGCCTTTTTTAATGACAAGTTTTCTATCTTCAATATATCGCCAATAGTAATAACTATCCTTATTTGAGCATCTGCTTTCTTGAATCGCATTAAATCTTCAAAATCTTCCTTGCTTATTCCAAACTTTTCTATTTCACTTTTCTTTATTCTGGTAGGAACCTGGATTGCTTGTACAGAGTCAATCTTCATGACATTATAACCCATTATTTTGAGCCATTCCTGTGCATCTTCATCTTTTTTCCAAGAATCAAATTTTCTACAAATTGCTTTTTCGTTCGCAAATCCTCCTTTGGCAGTTTTTGAACCAAGCTCTGTTTTATTCATATATA
>JASEHU010000264.1 GCA_030018635.1 bacterium | reverse complement strand
GGGTAGAGATGGGTGGAGATTAGGTAGAGATTTATTGTTTTCTTTACCAATCTCCTTTCAAGGCATTGGTTTTCAACTCGGTGCAACACTGTAATTTATTACCCTCGCTCGGACCTATCCCTTGACTGATAGCCTCCTCATTTTTAGTCACAATCAAATTAAGGTCCCACTCTTTGGCATATTTATCCCTGAATGCATAAATTTCCTTGAATTTATAGAGGGTATCGATATGCATAACAGGGAAAGGGATTTTACCAAAAAATGCCTTTTTTGTCAACCAGAGAAGCGTGGTGGAGTCTTTTCCTATTGACCAGAGTTGAGCCACTTTTTTGAACTGACTATAGGACTCACGAATAATAAAAATGCTTTGATTTTCTAATCTATCCAAATGTTCCATATTTATTTTACCACTAACCCTGTTTATTAAATTAAAGATAATATTTTACTACAGATTTGATTTTATGTCAAGAATTTTTTTGTGGTTTCAGTAATTCAGTATTGTGTCCTCAGATTACCAGAGGAGTCAGGAGTCAGAATAAAAAAGGCGCTCCTGGAGTGAGGTTTATTCTGACTCCTGGATTCTATCATAGATACCCCCAATATCAAATGGAATGACCCACTAACCTACTTCACAACTGATAACTGAGGGATTACTGCATCTTGTGATTTTTCGTTGACAATTGATTTAGTTTATGGTATTATTAATGACAGGGTGAAAAAACATGAAATTTAGTAAAATCGAAGAGGCTGTTGAAGACCTGAAATGTGGGAAATTAATTATTGTTGTCGATGATGAAGATAGAGAGAATGAAGGTGACCTGGTCTGTTTGGCTGAACACATTAGCTCAGAACATATAAATTTTATGGCTAAGCATGGTCGGGGACTAATATGTCTGCCTATCATTGGCTCGAGGTTGGATGAGTTAAAAATTCATTCTATGGTGGCGGAGGCTACAGATGTTTTAGAAACCGCCTTTACTGTTTCTATTGATGCTAAACAGGGGACAACAACAGGTATTTCCGCCCATGACCGCGCCCTGACGATAAAGACCGTTTTGGATACAAATACTAAGCCTGAGGATTTAGCCCGACCCGGACATATCTTTCCATTACGGGCAGTAGAAGGTGGAGTCCTGAGGAGAACCGGACATACAGAGGCATCGGTAGATTTAGCTAAATTGGCCGGATGTTATCCTGCCGGTGTGATTTGTGAGATAATGGATGAAGACGGTCACATGGCACGATTACCTTCTTTAATAAAATTCGCCAAACTCCACAACCTGAAAATAATTACTATTGCCGACCTTATTTCTTATCGAAGAAGGTCGGAAAAATTGATTAAAAAGGTAGCTGAGGCCTCCTTTCCAACCAATTATGGCCAATTTAAAATATGTGGTTATGAATCGATAATAGATAATCATATCCATGTAGCCCTGGTAAAAGGAGAAGTATTTGGGGCAAAAAATGTTTTAGTCCGGGTACATTCTCAATGTTTGACCGGGGATGTGTTTAAATCAAGTCGATGTGATTGCGGTGCACAACTGAAATTTGCCCTCTCAATGATAGAAAAGGAAGGGAAAGGGGTCTTGCTTTATATGTGTCAGGAGGGTAGAGGTATTGGGCTACTTAATAAAATAAAGGCGTATGAGTTACAGGATAAGGGATTGGATACCGTTGAGGCAAATAAAAAATTAGGCTTTCCGGCAGATTTGCGTGAATATGGAATTGGGGCCCAAATATTAGCTGAATTAGGGCTTTCTACCATTAGATTACTAACCAATAACCCACGCAAAATTGTGGGGATAGAAGGGTATGGATTAATAGTGGTCGAGCGAATACCCATAGAAATATCACCAACGGAGTTCAATGTGGATTACCTGAAGACCAAGAAGGAAAAGTTAGGGCATTTATTGGAGAGTCTGACAAGTCAAACAGGTTAGACAGGTCTAACTAATTTTAAGGAGGAAAAAAACAAGTGGATGAATTAACACCGAAAAGGATTGTCGAGGAGTTGGATAGATACATCATTGGACAAAAGGATGCTAAAAAATCTGTAGCTATTGCCTTGCGAAATCGCTATCGGAGACAACGGCTGCCAGAGGAACTAAAGGATGAAGTTACACCTAAAAATATCATTATGATTGGTTCTACCGGTATTGGCAAAACAGAGATTGCAAGACGGCTTTCTCAATTGGCTAAGGTTCCCTTCTTAAAGGTAGAGGCAACTAAATTTACTGAGGTGGGATATGTAGGCAGGGATGTAGAATCAATGATTCGTGACCTGACTAATCTAACCTTTAATATGGTTAAAACAGAAGCGACGGAGGCTATGAAGGAAAAGGCAGAGGAATTAACAGAAGAGCGGATATTAGATATTCTCCTGCCTGTGCCAGGACCTAAAACCAAAAAGAAATCCCAGGTCGAGGTAAACCCCTTATCTTTTATTCCCTTTATTGAGCAAGAACAAGAGCTAGATCAGGAACCGGAAAAGGTTAATGATGAGGAAAGATTCAAGGCTACGCGTGAAAAATTACGACAACAATTGCGAGAAGGGAAATTAGAAAACAGATTGATAGAGATTGAGGTAAAAGAAACAACGATTCCAATGATAGAGGTCTTTGCCGGTAGCGGCATAGAGGGAATGGATATGGGATTTACCGATGCGTTGAGTAGTGTCTTACCACCAAGGGTTAAAAAGCGAAAGGTGAGTGTAGCCGAGGCTCGAAGGATATTGGCTCAAGAGGAATCTCAAAAATTGATTGACATTGAGAAGGTAACTAAAGAGGCAATTTCCAGGGTAGAAAATCAGGGAATAATCTTTTTGGATGAAATAGATAAAATCGCCGGTGGCGGCACGCCAGGTGGCGGACCAGATGTCTCACGAGAAGGTGTTCAGCGGGATTTACTGCCTATTGTAGAAGGCTCAACCGTCAATACCCGCTATGGCTCTGTCCGAACTCAACATATCCTGTTTATTGCCGCCGGTACCTTCCATAATACAAAACCATCCGATTTAATCCCGGAATTACAGGGTAGATTCCCCATCCGCGTAGAGTTGAAATCATTAACCGAAGAACAATTCAAGCAGATTCTTACCCAGCCTCAAAACGCCTTGATTAAACAATATGTAGCCTTGTTAGAAACAGAGGGAATAAACATGAAATTCACTGAGGATGCCATTAGTGAAATGGCCTCTCTGGCTTATAATATTAATGAACGGACTGAAAATATCGGTGCCAGAAGACTCCATACTATTATAGAAAAGGTAGTTGAAGAAATTTCGTTTGAGGCACCAGATATCCCATCTAAAGAAATAAATATTGATGCCGTCTATGTCCGCTCTAAATTAGAGAATATTGTCAAGGATGAGGATTTGAGCAGGTATATTCTTTAATTATATTGAAAAAAACATCAGAAATTTCTTGACTTTATAGCAGATTTATGCTAATATAAAATCAATTATTACTGAACTTTTGCAATTTTTGTAGTCATTCACGACTTGAAATTTGAAATTGG
>JASEHU010000263.1 GCA_030018635.1 bacterium | reverse complement strand
ACAGGTTTGAAACCTGGAACTTGGTTGATGGATTGAGAGTTTTCACACAATCTGAAGTTAGAAGTTAGAGGTGGTCTTCTCCCTTCTAACCTCTAACTTCTAACCTCTAACCTCTAACTTCTAACTTCTAACCTCTAACTTCTAACCTCTAACCTCTAACCTCTAACCTCTAACACCTAAATGCTTACTTTAAACCACCCTCAAATATTCCTCTAAACTGGTTACTCCGTCTAAAACCCTTCTCATACCTATTTCCTTAAGGGATTTCATACCGGCTTTATGTGCGGCTTCTTCAATATCACCGGCATAGATAGTTTTAAGCATTAAATTTTTAATATTGTCATCTATAGGCATTACTTCGAATATTCCAATCCGACCATGATAGCCTGTTTGATAGCAATGCTCACATCCTACCCCACGATATAGGGTTATCTTTTCTTCTTTATCTTCTATTGGTAGTTCCATCTCTCTAAGGACTGTCGTTGAGATTTGATAAGGTTCTTTACATCTGGGACATAAAACCCTGAGTAATCGTTGAGCAATAATCATGGTCAACGAAGAAGAAATCAGGAAAGGAACAATATCCATAGAGACCAATCTCGGGATAGCACTTGGGGCATCATTAGTATGAAGCGTGCTGAAGACTAAATGCCCGGTCAAGGCGGCATGAATAGAGGTTTCTGCGGTCTCCTTATCCCGAATTTCACCAACCATGATAATATCCGGGTCCTGTCTTAAAAACGACCTTAGCCCACTGGCAAATGTTACCCCAAGGTCTGGTTTTACCTGCTGTTGACTTATCCCAGGTAGAAGATATTCTATGGGATCTTCCACCGTCATAATATTTTTATCGATAGAGTTAAGGGTGGCTAATGTAGAATATAGGGTAGTTGTCTTACCACTTCCTGTAGGTCCTGTCACCAAAATTACCCCATAAGGGGTCTTAATATACTTTTCATAAGTCTTCAGACTATCTTCTTCAAAACCTAATTTGGTTAAGTCTAAATATAGACTTCTCGGGTCCAAAATTCGGATAACCACCCTTTCACCAAAAACCGTTGGAATAAAAGAGATTCTCAAGTCAACCTCGCGGTTTCCAACGACTACCTTGGCCCGACTGTCTTGTGCCCGTCTATGTTCGGTAATATTGGCATTGGACATAATTTTTATTCGAGAGACCATGGGTAGCAGCAATTTTTTAGGTGGTGAAGGAAGTTCATACAAAATACCGTCAATTCGGTTTCGAATACGAATTTTATACTCATACGGTTCAATATGAATATCCGAGGCATTGGTTTGAATTGCCTTTAAGATGATATGATTGACCAGATTAACCAGCGGCGCCTCACCAGCTGCACTAGTAATTTTCGTCAGGTCAATTGTTTTATCCTCTTCGGATTCTGCCGCCTTTACCTGTATTTTATCGATAGTTTGTTCAATATCGATTGCCTCTTCCCCAAAATATTTATCAATGTTTCTTCTTATCTCATCCTCAAAGGCAATTACAGGATTTATACGATATTCTCCGATAAATAATGCCACCTCATCTATGGCAAATATATCCAAAGGGTCAGACATAGCTATAGTTAAGTTGCTGTCTTTAAGTGAAATAGGAATTAAGTTATGCCTGCGGATGAGAAACTCAGGAACTAAACTTAATACCTCAGATGGTATCTCTTTTATGTCCGCAAGACTGATTCGAGGTATCCCCAATTGTTGACTTAAGGTCTCTAAAAGTACATCTTCTGTAACATAACCTAAGTTCTTCAGGATATTACCAAGTCGGTCCCCTGTTTTTAACTGAATCTCCAATCCCTCATCCAATTGCTTTTGGGTAATGGCATTTGTCTCGGTTAACATTTCACCCAAAAAATATCTTCTTTTGCGTTTAGATATAACCTTATTTTCTATTTCGTTATCCATTTAAAATTCTCCTCTGTAAATAGGTTATCGGTTATCGGTCATCAGGTTATCGGTCAGGAAAACGCAATGATTTTGTTGTGACCGATTACCGATCACTGATTACTGATTACTGATTACTGATTACCGATCACCCTATCCCCCATTCCCTTCCCATTAAGCATTCGACTTCCTACATAGATATAATGAAGAGTGGAAACAATGGTAAATATTACCATTGTGGTCATAATCGTATATCTAATAATAATCGGATATGGAATTTCTATCAGGCAGCATATAATAGCCAGCATCTGAAAGGCCGTAGTTAATTTTCCTAATATACTTGGTTTAATTGTCAGGGTATTACTGCTAAAAATATGTAGAATTGCCCAGCCTAAAGCCATAAATACATCCCGACTGATAACTAAAATTACCACCCCTAAGGCAATCTTTTCTACATATCCAATAACGATAAAGGTAGACACAAGAAGCAATTTATCTGCCAATGGGTCCAAGAAACTTCCCAGGTTGGTTTGTTGTTTAAATGCCCTGGCCACCATACCGTCTAATGCATCGGTAAGTATTGAAAGGATAAATATTCCCAGGGCAATATGCCGAAAAATAAGTAAATCTTTACGATACCCATAGACCAGAAAGATTATAAATACAGGAATTAATAAGATTCTTGAAATAGTAATTTTGTTAGCTAATGTCATGTTCTACATCCTTTAAAAGGTAGTAAGAGGTAAGCGTTCAGGTATCAGGTGTCAGGTATCAGGTGTCAGGTAACGAGAGAGATATCAGAGGAAAACTTTCCTTTCTTGACTTTTCTCTTTACCTGACTGCTGATACCTGATACCTGATACCTTACTACTTCTGATGTCTGAATGCTAATAGACGCCTAATTTTATCGGCATTCTTCAGCCATTGATAATTCCACATCACAGCCTGAACAAATTGCCGTGTTTCCTTGAACGGTATATTTTCCATATCCTCTTTTGAGCTAGGCAGAGATATCTTTTTTTGAGACAACCATTTTTTAACATTGCTGAGTCCACCATTATAGGCGGCTAAAGTCAGATGTAAATCACCATTAAATTTCTTCTTTAGTTTTGCAAGATAGTAAAGTCCAATTTGAATATTTATCTCCGGGTCATAAAGGTCAGAAACAGTAAATGGTCTTAATTTCAATTTCGAGGCAATCTCTTTACCTGTAGAAGGCATTATCTGCATCAGACCGATTGCTCCCCTGGGTGATTGAGCAGATGAATAAAAACTCGATTCAACCTTGATGATAGCCGCGGCGAAAAGAGGGTCTATGTCGTAATTCTTGGCATATTTACAGACTAAATCCTCATAATAAACAGGAGCGACTATGTCCCAGAACCAATCACTATTAGCTAAAATTAAACCACAAACAAGTAGAAAACAAGATGATAAAAATGTCGATAAGATTGCCTTTTTTAACATTAATATTTTTTTTCACTACTCCTTTGACCGCCTACTTTGAATTTTATCATATATAATGATAGATGTCAAGGAGAAAGTGAATAGTCTGAATATTCGATAAAGCAAAGTTAAGGGCACAGTATTCTAACGGAGCTTCCCCCCTACCATTAACAAATTCCCTTTAAAGATGGGCGAGTTACG
>JASEHU010000262.1 GCA_030018635.1 bacterium | reverse complement strand
CAAAAGATAAGCCAGCCCATAGAACTAATTGGCACCATCTCTTATGCCAATACAGCTACTATTGCCTTGAAAGGTGGTCATTACATAGGCGAGTCCTATGGTGGCGGCATTGTATTTTGGGTTGACTCAAGCGGACAGCATGGTTTAATTGCTACCACAACTGACCAAAGCTCAGGAATACAATGGTATAATGGAGTTTATGGGACTACTAACGCTGTTAGAGATGGTGTTTATGCCGGGAAACACAACACAGAGCGTATTATTGCTACTCAAAGCACCGGAAGTTATGCGGCTCAAATATGTGCCAATTGCCAGGAAGGTGGATACGGCGACTGGTATTTACCTTCAAAGCACGAGTTGAATTTATTGTATCAACAAAGAGGTGTTGTTGGCAATTTTAGTAGCGGTTACTATTGGAGTTCTACCGAGTTCAATGATTACTACGCGTGGATTCAGAATTTCATCGCGGTTGGAATTTTGGATGGGAGTAAAAAGGATAATTCTTTAAGACTTTGTGCTCTTGGTGCCCTTTGTGGTTAAAAAATAATTGAACCACAAAGCACACAAAGATCTATGGAGAAAGAATCTTAATTTCAAATATCTTTGTGCCCTTTGTGGTTAAAAATTTCATTTGGGCAAATAGTTACTCAAGCCATTATCATTTTGTGGCTATTTTATCAGACCACGCTCAATCACTGCGTAATCTATACTCAAAAGCAACAGGTTTACCAAAAATTATAAGCGTTCTGCGTACAGCGTTCTGCGTCTTACTGTATTACGCTCCACGCACTACGCATCACGCACTACAGCATGTTTTATGGTACAACCATTTATTGGAATTTCAATTTATTTAGGTATAATTCGTCATTTGCATTCAGTTATAGCTCACCAAATAAATGCAATTGAAAAGACTCCAAAGCGAAAGGTTTGGTTTCAATATTGGGAAACACGGATAACCTATGATAAAAGTTATTTTACTCGACTAAACTATGTGCACAATAATCCTGTACAACATGGATTGGTTCTATATGCAGACCAGTATGAATGGTGTTCTGCTAAATGGTTTAAGCTATATGCAGATAAATCGTTTTTTAGGACAGTGAGTAGTTTTAAGTTTGATAAGGTAAATGTTAAGGATGATTTTTAACTTATGGAGACTTAGGTCAAAAGTAAAAGCGAAATCTTTGCTCTCGCACTCCAAAGTAAGATGAAGAAAATAGCATTTTTGGTTTTGATAGCATCTATAGCGAATGCAGCTGATTTGTATGTGCCATCGCAGTATGGGACTATACAGCTAGCAATAAATGCGGCTGCGGCTAGTGATACAGTTTGGGTGGCAGATGGGGTTTATACTGGAGCAAATAATAAGAACCTAAGCTGGTCAGGAAAGAAGATTACAGTTCGCTCTGTAAATGGCCCAGAGAATACTATTATTGACTGCCAAAACTCTGGCAGGGGGTTTTATTTAATGACGCAGGAGATTGCGGGATAATATCTGGGTTCACAATAAGGAATGGGTATGTTACTGGCGGCTGGCCTGCTGGTTGTGGTGGCGGAATCTTCTGCTATGATAATTCTTCCCCCATCATCACAACAATATCATAACAGGCAATAGCAATTATGGGATATATGAGTATGACACTAATAGCGACTCTCCCACCAATTACAACTGCCTTTATAACAACACACCAAATGCCTATTATAATGAAGGCTCAACCCCTCTTGATGTTACCGGAATAAATAACCTTCTTGGTAATGGCAATAATATCTCTGCTAACCCACAATTCATAGGAGCCAATGACTTTCGCCTTAAAGCCTCCTCTCCCTGTATAAATACCGGTAACAATTCAGCCCCAGGCCTTCCATCAACAGACAAAGACGGCAACCTAGATTAAAATAATTCTTGACAAATAATAAATATTATGTTATGATTAAATCAATAGGAGGCGGAAATGAAGGATTTGCAGGAAAAGATTGAACGGCTAAAGAAAAAAGGGGTTGTGTTGACTATCCAGAGATTGGCTGTTCTGGAATTATTAGAAAATGTCTGCACCCATCCAACGGTGGATGATATTTACAAGGTATTAAAGGAAAAATATCCTACCATTTCTCAAGCCACAGTATATTCAACATTAGAATTGCTTAAGGATGCAGGAGTAGTTCAGCAACTCTGTATTCGCAAGGATAAGGCTTGTTTTGACCCAAATCCAAAGATGCACCACCATTTTTTTTGCAGGCGATGCGAAAAGGTTCTTGATATTCCGATTAAATGTCCTGTTTCTAAACAAGGGGAAGTTGACGGGCATAAGGTGGAAGAGGTGCAAGCATATCTTTATGGGGTGTGTGTGGATTGCCTTAAGGTAGCAGAAAGTAAGACTTAAGGTACTAATATTTTTTTGCCTGTGAATTGAAATAATTACTAACAAAGAATAATTTTAGTTGGAGGTGGTTAATGAGTAATTATGAATTAAAAATTATGAATTATAAGATGATTAAGAATTTATTGTCTTCTTTTTCCTCCATTCATAATTTTTAATTATACGAGGAGGCAATGAAATGTCTAATAAATGTCCTGGGCAGGATAGCCGATGGATAACAGCAGGTTTGTATAAATGCCCCAACTGTGGGGAGATGGCAGAGATGTTCTCTGATGAGCTTAAAAGACGCTGTCCTAAATGCAAGACCGTGATTTATAAGGAAAGCGTTCCTTCCTGTATTCAGTGGTGTCAGTCAGCCAAAGAATGTCTGGGGGAAAAAAGATACAAACAATTAATGGAGGGGATAAAATAATATGACAGAATATAAGATTTTTGAGCAGAAGAGAAGAAGGAAACAATTCATTTCAAATTATTAAACACTGGCCCGACCCTTACAAGATTGGAATGTTTTTTATCATACTTTTGACCGTTACTACAATCTTGGGTCTCATTTTAGCCATTTTAATCCATCATCGAACATGGTGTTATTTTTGCCCTATTGGCTCAATAGCAAACTGGGTAGGCAGAGAAAAATATCCATTGAGGATAGAGTCTAAATTATGCAATGAATGCAAAACTTGTTTGAATGTATGTCCAATTCAAATTGCACCATTCAAATTCAAAGAGAACAAAATTGTATCTAATAGTGATTGTTTAAAGTGTGGACTTTGTGTGGTAAATTGTCACAGTAAAGCATTAAACTTATAGGAGGTTAATCACAAATGGAAGAAAAAATGAGACAGAATTGTATGGTCTGTGGTCAGGGGCTTGAGTATTTAGCCTCAGCAATATCTGTTACCTGTATTTACTGCGGTAGGGAAGAAAAGGGGTATTTCCGTTGTCCTATTGGGCATTATGTCTGTAATGAATGCCATAGCCGAGATGGTTTGGAGGTAATCACCAATCTTTGCCTTTCGTCAAAATCCATTAATCCACTGGAGATGACCAATACCATCATGAAGCATCCAAAGATACACATGATGGGCCCTGAACACCATACCATGATTGCGGGTGTGTTAGTGGCTGCATACAAGAATTTGACCGGTAAGGTTGGTGATGATGAGATTCGGGAGGCA
>JASEHU010000261.1 GCA_030018635.1 bacterium | reverse complement strand
TTTACATAAAATAAAAAAGAAATTAGAAATTGGAAATTAGGGAGATTAGATTTTCGCGCTTTCTCCAAATTTCTAATTTCCAATTTCAAATTTCAAACCATATTCAAAAGATAAAGAATTTCGCTCCAAAAAAAAGATGTAAAATTTTGGTTAATAAGTGCTATATCTTCTGTTTTTGGCGAGGACTAATTATCCTCACCACAATCTTGTTAGGCAAACAAACAATCGTCTCGCCATTTTTACCCCTCCAACCCATCTTGACACATATCTTTTGAGAACAGGGAGAAGATACTACCCGGACCTTCTTTCCCTGAACTTCAATGGTTGTTGTGCCTAAAACTCCATGAACAGATACCGTCTGCGGTCTAACGGAGAGATTAATCCTCTTTATCGCCTTAGGTGTCTGGATTTCGACTATCTCTGCCTTATTGCCTTTAAATACCCACCAGATACTTAGACCAATAGCCAATAAAACAACCCCAATTAAAACCTTATCGGCCGGGGTAAGCCTAAAAATTGGGCTAAACTCTTTTTCGCTATTACAGAGGGAATCGTTCATCTAACTTTGGAACTCCTACAATTTAGTTATATGCAATCTAATAAATAATTTGACATATTGAAATTTGAAATTGGAAAATAGAAATTAGGAAAAGAGAAGAAAATCGTATCTATTTCCCCCCAATTTCTAATTTCTAATTTCCAAAAAGAAATCACAGAAAAAACGATAAAAATGAACCATCTCCATTTTTTATGTCAACTTAATTAATGGACTCCATATAATTCGAGAGGGTTCAAGGGTAAGAAAGAAAAAATTCTTTATCTTCACCTGGCCCCTCAACCCCTTAAACCCTTTTCAGAGGAAAGCCAGAGTTTTTTCCTCTTTGCCTCTAACTGGTCTGGTTGTTGTCCTAAGAATTCTGCCACACAAATAACCCTTTTATTTAGTTCTGAGGCGGTATTGCTCGCCTCCTTTATTTTATCCTGCCATTTTGACTTACGCAAATAATGATGTTCGATGAGGAAGTCTTTTACTCGGGTTTCCTTGATAATTCGGAGCATATTTGGAATTATATTTTGAAATGGATAGGTCATAGGACCGTCAAAGATAAGTATATCAGGGTCTTCGTTGAGGATAAAATCACGCTGACAATCCAGATTCCCTCCCTCAATATCCGAGGTGTGCACCAATTTATATTCACCGTCGGTAATCGAGACTTCTGTCACATAACCCAATCGAGCATTATTGCCATGAGGAACAGCCGGCGAAAATTTAATGATTGTCTTCCCAAATCTAAACTCCCTTCCATCACTATATTCTATCTGGGAAGGGATGTTTTCTAATACATTCAGAAAGTAGGCGGCTCGCTCCCGCTGGCTTTCGTTTATATTCTCCTGCGGGTGCTTGATAAATACTTTTTTATCTTGATAAACCTCTGGCTCAGAGGGGTTATGGTGGTCGTAATGGTAATGAGTTACAATCAGGACATCGGCTTGTTTCGCAGAGCGTTTGATTATTTCCCAGTGTTGTGCCTCTCGCTGAAGTTCAATGGGATGGGGTGGCAACCCTGACTTTATCGCGGCTAAAGATACTGCTGGGTCAATCACCACCTTTAAGTCAGAAGTCTCAATATAAGTTGCCATCGACCTTGTGCCTAATGAATCAAATGCTAATGGAATTATTTTCATTCTCTCTCCGTGGTGTAAGAAAATCGTTTAAAAATGGACCGATTTCTTCGAGGGGAAGGATTTTATCCACTTTGGTAGCGGCAATGGCGGCTTCGGGCATACTGCTTGCCATGGCTGTCGTTGGGTCCTGAACAATTGCCAGACCGCCTGCTTTTTTGATAGCCGCAAGCCCAGATGCCCCATCTTTCATAGTTCCGGTTAATATTACGCCGATAACCCCATTATCATAGACTTCTGCCGCAGATTCAAACAGGACATCAATAGACGGTCTGGCATATCTCACCGGCTCTGTTGTGGAAAGGGCGAAGTAAGGCGGATGAAGAGAGGATGGAGCCTCAATCAGCAGATGATAGCCGGCCGGGGCAAGAAAGACAAACCCGGGCAGAATAGGTTGTTTATCCTCTACCTCTACTACACTTAAGCAGGAAACCTGCTGTAAAAGTTGCTTAAACTCATCATCCGAATTTCTCTCCCGATGCGCAACTATGACTACCGGCAAAGGAAATTC
Organism: bacterium; assembly: GCA_030018635.1. Classification (GTDB taxonomy): domain Bacteria; phylum UBA9089; class CG2-30-40-21; order CG2-30-40-21; family SBAY01; genus SBAY01. The sequence goes on along the minus strand of JASEHU010000261.1, from coordinate 1,367 downwards.
CGCTGTCAAAGCCGATAGCACCGTTTGTAGTGCCTGCAACCCGCCTTTTGATACACCGATAACGATGATTTTGAAAGACATGGGACCTCCAATTGTTAATTGATAATTGGGGATGGTTCACTTTTGTGTGAAAGATTGCGGTTAAAAAATGGAAAATAGAAATTGGAAATTAGAAATCAGGAAGAAATTCGAAATCATATCTTCTCTCTTGCCAATTTCAAATTTCTAATTTCAAATTCTCATTTCTAACTTCCAAAAGAAATCACAGGAAAAACGATGAAAATGAACCGTCCCGATAATTGTTAATTATATTCCAAGAAATTACCTGAGAAATGAGGAATTACTCATGGGGGTAACCACTCAGTGAACGGGGGAAAGAACAGCAGAGTTTCTTCAGAATTTATACTATTTCCAGGGCAGTCTTAAAGCTTTTATCAAGAAGCCCCTTATTCAGTTTTAACTTATAACCATTTGTTACAAGTAATTCCATCATCTCCCCTACTGTAACTTGCAGTATTTCAGCCGCTTCACTTATGGTAAGCCTCTCTTTCCTTACCTGTTCGATAGTTATCCTTTCTGCCAATTCTTTTAACCCAAGATATAATGCCTCTTGAAAAAGCAAAGATTTGTCTATCTTTTCTATTTTGCTTAAATTATCAATCTTATAGACAACTTCCTCAGGAACTTTTATAGATGTTACCTTGCTCATTTCAACAATACCTCCTCGTATAATTATAAATTATAAATTATAAATTATAAGATTAAGAATTTATTGTCTTCTTTTTCCTTCATTCATAATTCATAATTCATAATTACTCAACCTCCTTATAGTTAATTATTTCTTCAGAATACCATCCAAATCTCTTTAGCAACTCAAATGACTCTTTAGCCTTTGAAAGACTAATAATTCCTTTCTGGTAAAGAGAAATACAAATATCAATGGCAATGGTAAAGTCAATCCCTGTTTAAGGGGGCAAGGGAAGACAGAGGTTTCTTTCTTACCCTTGAACCCTTTTATCACATAAGGGTAAAAGGTCTTGTGAATACTTTAGTATATTTAAGTTCTTGTTTGTTGGGTTTGATTTCAGCCAGGAAATCAAAATATTCATCAAGGGAATATTGTTTATTATATTCAGGGCTATCGTTTCTTTTAATGCCTGAAAACCTTGATGCCTTATTGTCCCATTGAAAAATAAGTTTATCACTCTCTGTTCTTTTCGCCTGCGATTTCATTGTAATACCCCTCCAATCCATATTTTTTAAAAAACATTTGTATGGTATCCATATCAAGCTTGCTAAGATGGAAGTATTCGGGACGGTTCATTTTATCGTTTTTGCTATGATTCCTTTTGGAAATTAGAAATTGG
>JASEHU010000260.1 GCA_030018635.1 bacterium | reverse complement strand
GTATAAACTAACCAAGAAAGAAATAAGAGAAAATAAAAAGCTTTCTAAGAAACGTATTTATATTGAACATGTTATTTGTTGTTTAAAAAGATTTAAGATATTAGCTTGTAGATATAGACATAATACTAAAAAGTATAATACAACATTTAAAAATATTGCAGGTTTATATAATATGAAACTTGATTTAGCATGGAATTAAGAAAATAAAATAAAAAAACATAATATGTAGAAATTTATTCTTTTAGTTGAATTTCTTATTTTGCAGAGGGTCTATTTATTCTAAAATGTAGGGACAATGCTTATCCTTGTCCGAATTGAGATTGTAGAACTTTTCAACCTATCATGGAACATTAAGAAAAAATATGGAGGATGATAAAATGGGAGTAACTCAAGTAACAGTTACTGTAAGTAATCCAGGTGATCCAAAAAAACGGTGGGAAGGATTATTTCTTGTGGATACTGGGGCCATTGATTGTATGGTGCCTGGAAAACATTTATATGAAATTGGAATAACACCAAGAGCAAAACGTACTTATGAATTAGCAGATGGAACAGAAGTGGCTATGGATATTGGTGTAGCACAGATAGAGTTCATGGGTGAATTTGTTGGAGCAACAGTGATTTTTGGAAAAGAAAATGTAGAACCAATCCTTGGAGTAACAGCATTGGAATCTGTGGGCATTGAAGTTGACCCACAAAATCAACGACTAAAACGTCTTCCTGCTGTTAGATTAAAGACAATAAAAAACATTTGAGACATAATGTGCCTCTTAAAAAAGACGAAAAGTTCATATGTATATTTATTATATAAATATAGCAATGCCAGTTGATTAAGTAAAGCGTCTTCTATTTCTAGAAAAGAAAGATTTAGATTCAACTGGTATTGTTGATATTACTGTTTAATTTAGGTTTTTGTATTTACATTGATAAATGAATAATGAAGGCTTGAATCTGATGATAAAAAATCTGGTCTTCACGCAAAGAATTTAAAATTAGCGGAGGAGAATTAGGTGAAGGTAGTAGCGTATCTCTTTGTTGGTTTTGTTAATGGATTAGGAAATCCTTGTCAAAACTTTATTTGGGAAGATTTGGAAGGGAAACCTGTCTTATTGCATATAATAGATAGACTGAAGATGAGTAAGAAAATAACCGATTTCATTCTTTATTCACACCTTGCAAAAAAAGAAGAGGAGGATAGAAAGGGACTGGAGCTTGCAAGAAGGTATGGATTAAAGCTATATCTTTTAAAAACTGATAGATGGGAAAATATGCTTGAGTTTCAAAATAGTATAGGAATCAAAGAGAATGATATTGTAATTCTTCCTATTGTTTCTCCCTTAATTGATATAGAAATCGTAGATTCTTTGGTAGAGAGGTTTAAATCATTAGGGGCTGATTATATGTGGATGAAAGATTTTCCACAAGGTATAGGAGTGAAACTATGGAAAGCTAATGTATGGCATAAATTTTGTGAAATTGATCCGGTGGGAGAATTTCTCAAATTTGGTGGACATTCTTCATTTGCAGAGTCTTCGGCTCTTTTTAAGAAAGATTGTATGATAGCAGAAGGGATTTGGAGCAAACCAAGGCTTGATTTTAGCATGAATACATCCTGCCAGCTTCATCTGATAAGGAAGATTTACAAAAAATATTATAAACCTTTTGAAATAATAGATGCCAAAGAAGTGTTATCGTTGTATAGGGAAGAACCTGAGTGGTTTGAGTTTTTGCCTGGAAGTCAGCTTGAAATTGAGGTGACTAATGATTGTAATCTGAAGTGTATTATGTGTCCTCGAACCTCAGAAATGAGCCGAGAAATTAATTATATGGATTTTGAACTTTTTAAAAAAATAGTGGATGAAACAGAGGCTTTGAGTATCCATTTCTCTGGACTTGGAGAATCGTTACTTCATCCACAAATAAGGGAGATGTTTGCTTACACTAAAGAAAAGGGGCTTGAGGTTGGGCTCTGGACGAATGGATTAAACTTAGATAAAGACCTTGCAAGAAATATTATTAAAAATGAACTTATTGATTATGTTATCTTTAGTCTTGATGCAGCAACTCAAGAGACATATGCCAAGATAAAAGGTGTTGATGTTTTTAATAAGGCAGTCAAGAATATTATAGAATTTTCAGAGTTAAAAAAAGAACTTTTGCGAGACAAATTAAATTATTATATGGCTAGAAAACCAATAATTGGTGTACAAATAATTAAAATGAAAGAGAATGATACAGAGATTGAAGAGTTTATGAATCAATGGGATTTTCAAGAAAAAGCAAAAAAGATGGTTAATTACAGAAATCGGGTGCAACAAAAAGATTTAATGATAAATATTGAGTTGTGGCAGATATTTTATGATAAATTTTTGCCAATTGAACATGCTATTATTGGACATTTCAATAATTTCTGTGGTCAAATTGAAAATAAAAATGTTATTGATGTTATTCCCATAAAAAGGTTTCCTTGCAAGCAGTTACAGAATGGTGTTTCTATTCTCTGGAATGGAGATATTATTCTGTGTCGCCAAGATTTTGATGGGAAGTATCCATTGGGGAATCTAAGAGATCATAGTCTGAACGAGATATTAGAGAGCAAAAAGTTGAAAAGTATATGGCAAATTCACAAAAATGGAAATTATGATAAATTACCACTTTGTAAAAATTGCGAGGAATGGTATTATAATCTTTATGCATAGCTTAGAAATTAGATGTGTGACATAACAGAGTATATAAGAAAAACCTATAGATGATATGGTAATTCAACAAATAGCAAGAGCACTTTATTGCCATGGACCTGATGATAAAAACATTTACTGATCTGGGACTTATTGTGCGAGTATGACTCGTTTAAATATTAATGACTTGAAGACAGGAATTAGCTGATTCTTAACGAAGATAAATCTATTATTTTGTATATATAAATGAGAGAATTATAATTTACTTACATTCACTACGAATAGAATTTGAAAGCAAGAAGCACAAATTTCGCATACATTCAGAGAGTGAAGCTATCCGTCAACTTTACGAAGAATATTGACAAGAAGTCTATTGACTTTGCAGTAAAAATGATAAATTATTATGGCTTGACAAATATAAGTCTGGCGGGTGCAAGATGTTATAAATTCATCAGGCTGGCCAGATAAATCATTTAAATTTGTTGTTTTTAATGGCGTGTTGCACCATGCAGTAGAAACTGAAAAGGGCATTAAGGAACATTTTGGAACAACGAAATCACGGGGAGATTTTTGACTATATTTGTATGGAGCAAGTGGAATTTATTGAAGCGTTTATAATTATAATTAGTTAAAGGAGATATTAAGAGATATAGGTTTTAGAGAAGCTAAAAGGATTTTATTGGCTTTTAGTATTAGATAAGGTGCAGTTTATACCTTTTGGATAACATTTATGCGCCAATATTATACACCAATAAGAAATATTACTATCTGGATTATATTATTGTGTTATTATATTAGACTTACTGCGAAATAAATCAGTTATTTCACAAAAATGCTATAATTCCTTTACTGACAAGGCAATAGAGCTATTTATTAAAAAATCAACAATTT
>JASEHU010000025.1 GCA_030018635.1 bacterium | reverse complement strand
TGAGGTTTATTCTGACTCCTGGATTCTGACTCCTGGATTCTATCATAGATACCCCAATATCAAATGGAATGACCCACTAACCTACTTCACAACTGATAACTGAGGCATTACGAATTGCCTCACTTTTTTATTGACATTTGTTCTTACAATGGTTATAATGTAAAGTGAACTGAAATAGGGTAAAGGAGATATTGAATAATGGAGCCTACGGCTAAATTAAGCAGTAAATACCAAATTGTCATTCCTAAAAAAATAAGGAGAAAATTAAACCTGAATTCAGGGGATGAGTTGATAATGAAGGTCGAGGATGATAAAATAATTATGCGTCCAAAACCTAAAAGTTATACGGAGTATATGTTAGGATTAGGGAAAGAGGTCTGGGAAACAGGGAAAAGGAAATAGGAACAAGGAGGAAAAAATGGATAAGGAGAATAAATTAAGACAACTCCTGAAAAGGTATCATATTATTGGATTGGATGCCCAAATTTTCATTTATCACTTTGAGGATAATTCTATATTTAAACCATTTACCATGACCCTCTTTAATCTCATGGAACAAGGAGAAATAGCCGGGGTAACCTCTATCCTTTCCCTGTTGGAAATTATGGTTAAACCTAAGGAGAAACAAGAACATAAGCTAATAAGTGAATATAAATTTTTACTGACTACCTTTCCAAACTTAGTTGTCGTCGGGGTTGATGAAGAGGTAGTTGATTTAGCCGCTTCCTTCAAGGCAAATTATTCCTTGGAGACCACAATAGCTATTCAATTAGCTACGGCTAAATTATATGATGCGGGCTGTTTTATTACTAATAATCAAACCCTTAAGGAATTTAAGGAGATTAAAGTAATTACCATCTCAGACATTTTAGAAAAGTAAATGAGGTAAAAGATTAAGAATGAGAAGATTTATTTTATTTCTAATATTGTTTTTTGGCATATCATTTTTATTTTATATTATACTGTCAATAGATTTCAAACCGGTTACCATCAGTATTTCAGGCTATGTTTTATTGGAAGATATGACCAGCCCGGAGGGAATAAAGGTTGAAGTTGTCACCACCTATCATAAGGCTATTTTCAGAAAACCTATAAAACATTTTTTTGCTGACGCAATAGGATTTTACCAATTAGAGGAAATTAATGCCCCCAAAGGAAGTGTTGGTGAAATCTTTCTTCTCTGGTTAGATGGTCGTAAGGAAAAAGCACCATATCTAAAATTAAGAATTACTAAAAAAGGTTACCTGACAACAGAAGTTTTAATTCTTAAGTGGAGACCTATAATAAAAATACCCATGTTGAGTTTAGATAGAGAAGGGACTCGCAGGCCATTAAATGAAATAATTGCTGGAGATGAAATTAAAATTATAAAGAATGTGACTAAGTACAAATTTTGTGCCTTGCATGATTATCTCTGGTTTTATCCTGAGTATTATGACCTTGAAATTAGAATTCCAACAGATGATAAAGATAAGAATGTTCAGGCTAAACTTCGACTGATTATTGCACCACGATACACCAATTTTGAGGAAGAACTTAATAAATCAACACCGCGATTGAAAAACTTAATCAGACTTCTTATCCCGGAGATTTCTGCTGAAGAGATAAAATCACAGGGAGGAGTTGACTTTGCTAATTCATTATCTAATCCATCGTTAGTAGATAAACTGAATGAGATATTAATTGATTCTAAGATAACATATATTCATTTGACATCTATAGAGTTGGTGAAGAGGTCAGAAGGAGGAAGTTAGAAGTTAGAAGGAAAAAGGAAGAAGTTAGAGGGGGATCCTTTCTAACTTCTAACCTCTAACTTCTAACTTCTTCCAGGAAACAAACAATATGACGAATTATTACATTACACAAATTTTTGGGGCACACTATGATGGCCCATGTTATTTTATTGGATTAATTCCTTTCGTGGTGGGAATAATTCTTGTTTGCTTTCTGGAGGAATTTGTCGCCTGTATAATTAATTATCTAATGACCAATGATGAGGTAATGCGAATAAGGCTTATCTTATCTTCTATTATCGTAGCTTTATTTATCATATTTTCCATAGGAACAGGATTATTGTTTTATCATAATGTTTATCTAAACGAAGAAATACCTGGACTGCAATTTCTCCTTAATATGTTATTCTTTCTTTTTTATCTTGGATTATTCTCATCAGGGGTCTATATTTTACTCGTTTTGTGGGGTAAGAAATTAGATTATGGTATTGGGCAAGGGGGTTTATGTGGTTTAATCTTTGGTATTAGTGTAGTTCTCTCCCTTGATTTTATAGGGTTGGAACATTATGATAAAATTCTGGTTATAATCCTCTTTGCAGGACTGGGGTTGTTGTGGGGACTTTTGGGGAAAAAAGAGGTGATTTTACAAAAATGGGTTTTACTCCTATTCCCAGTCGAACAAAGCGTTATTATCTCTTTAATCTTTAGTGTGTTTTTAATCTGGCTTTTCAGGGCATTATATGGTATTGATTTTGAAAATGAACGATTTTTATCCCTGGTTGGATTAGTGTTGTCTGCCATCACAGTTATCTTTACCAGTATTTACTTATTTCGGGTAATTCGGACAGAACCTTTTGATAGTAGTCCTTACAAGAAAAATCGCTATCTCAAATTGGGTTTATTGATATTTTTATTCTTCTGGATTGGTGGGTTATATTCTATCCTGACTATCAAAATGACTCAATAACCAACGAAGTATTATGCCTTTCCACACAGAAATTCTCCAGGTTTTAATGGAGGAGAGAATAAGGTGTAATGGTAACGGAAATGTTAAAAAGAAAGAAGAAAAGGAAGTAAAGATTTTTTCGTGCTTTCGTGATTCTATTGAATAAATTCACGAAACTCCAGTTTTTTACAGTCAAGGAAAATTTGAAAAAGAGGTGAATCAATGAGTAAAGATATTTTAATAATTGGTGGTGGAATCAGTGGTATAACCACTGCGGTTGAGGCGGCTGAAACAGGGTATAATGTTACCCTCATTGAGAAAAACCCATACCTTGGTGGCCGGGTGGCTCAGATGAATCGCTATTTCCCTAAACTCTGCCCACCATACTGTGGGCTGGAGATAAACATTAGACGCATTAAAACGAATCCAAGGATTAAATATTTCACCCTTTCTTCGGTAGAAGGAATTAAGGGGCAGGAGGGGAATTATGAGGTTACCTTACGGATTCAACCACGATTTGTTTCGCAAAGGTGTACGGCCTGTGGAGAGTGTGCCAGGGTGTGTCCTGCAGAACGCCGGGATGCGTTTAACCTTGACCTATCTTCCACTAAAGCCATTTATCTTCCCCATTCGTTAGCCGTTCCGTATAACTATGTTATTGACGAGAAGGCCTGCCTGAAATGTGGCACTTGCGTTGACGCTTGCAAATATGGGGCTATCGAGCTTGAGATGCAGGCAGAAACTAAAAATATCAATGTCGGCTCAATTGTAGTAGCCACCGGCTGGCAGCCTTACGATGCTACACGAATTGATAACCTTGGGTTTGGCAAGTATAAAGATGTTATTACCAATATGATGATGGAACGGATAGCCGCTCCAAATGGTCCCACACAGGGGAAAATCCTCCGTCCGTCTGACATGAGCGAGCCAAAAAAGGTAGCCTTTGTGCAATGTGCCGGCTCGCGTGATGAAAATCACCTGCCCTATTGCTCGGCTGTCTGCTGTCTTGCATCTCTGAAACAGATTACCTATTTGCGTGAGGCTATTCCTGACTCGCAGGCATTTATGTTTTATATCGATGTGCGGACACCAGGTAAATATGAGGACTTTTTGACAAAGGTATCCGGCGATGAAAAGGTATTTTTGATTAAAGGCAAGGTAGCCGCGGTAGAGGAAGACACAAAGACAAAGGAATTGATTGTTGAGGCTGAGGATATATTGGCTGGCAAGAAAATCAAGGTGCAGGTAGATATGGTAGTTTTAGCCTGCGGGATGCAGCCAAACAATGGGTTGTCTATGAATATTAATCGTGATAAAAATGGGTTTATTAGCCTTGAACAAGGCAATGGAATTTATGCGGCTGGTGTGGCTAAAAAACCACAAGATGTCGCTTCATCGGTTCAGAATGCTACCGGCACAGCACTTAAAGCTATTCAAAGTATTGTTAGATAGCCTTTTATACAAGGAGGAAAAAAATGCAGACTACAACAAATCTATTGATAAAAGAGGAAGAAGATCATATCAAAAGGATGTTGCCTTTACTTCTAAGGAGGGATACCCAATTTAGAAGGGAGATAAATGTTATCTTAACAGAGACTTTCCCTACAAGGGATGAGATGAAACAGATATTGGATGAGCTTCGTATCTTCAGAAAAGAGGCCCAGCAGAGGTTTGAGGCAACAGATAAACGGTTTGAGGAAATGCACAAGGAGATGCTTTCAAGATTTGAGGCAGCAGATAAACGGTTTGATACAGTAGATAAACAGTTAGAGGTACAACATAAAGAAACAAGAAAGTTAGGAATGAGTATCAGAACTATTGGCTCCAGATGGGGAAAGGAGACAGAGGTTACTATAAGAAAGACCTTGCAAGAGCTACTTTTGAAGAAGATTGAGGCAAAAGAGGTCTCGGAGTGGAAGGTTAAAGATAAAGAGGGAAAGGTTGGTGTTCCCAATTCACAGATCCAGATGGACCTTTTGATTCGCAATGGCCAGCATTTTCTGGCTGAGATAAAGTCCTCGGCTGACGAAGCTCATGTGGATAGACTCTATAAAATAGGTGAACTTTATACTGAAAAGGTTGGTATTGTCCCTAAACTCTTGTTTGTAGCAGTTACTATGGAGGAAGAAGGGGTCAATCTCTGCCAGAAACTTGGGATTCAACTTATCACCTATGATGAATTGGAAGATTAACAAATCTGAATTTTCGTAAGCGTTCAGATATCAGGTGTTGGAAGTTAGAAGTTGGAAGTTAGAAATTGGAATCCAGAATTGCAGAATTCTATCTCCTCTTTTCTAACTTCTAACTTCCAACTTCTAACTTCTGATGCCTGACACCGCGAACGCTTACCATTATAAAAGGAGGAATTATGGATAAAAAATTAGGTGTGTATATTTGTAGCGGTTGTGGGATTGGAGAATCCCTTGATATGGAAAAGCTCTCCAAGGTGGCAACCATGGGGTATAAGGTTCCTGTGTGTAAAACTCATCCGTATTTGTGTGGTGAGGAGGGACTTGGAATTATTAATAGCGATGGCGAGGCAGAGGGAGTAAATACCATCGTTATTGCCGCCTGCTCTTCTCGTGTCAACCATGATATTTTTGCCTTTGATACCAATAAAATTATGGAGCGGGTGAATCTGCGTGAGCAGGTTATCTGGAGTCAGGCGGTATCAGAGGTATTACCTCCAAATAATGAAGATACCCAGATGATGGCCGAGGACTACCTTCGTATGGGCATTGTTAAGGCACAAAAAACGGAGCTGTTGGTTCCATACAAACCCGAGGGCGAGATAAGTAGAATTATATTGGTGGTTGGTGGCGGCATTAGCGGTATGACTGCGGCTATTGAGGCAGGCAAAGCCGGTCGCCAGGTGGTGCTTGTGGAAAAGGAACAGACACTGGGAGGGTTTGCAGGCAGGCTTTATAAACAATTCCCCAAGCAATCCCTTTATCAATCGCTTCAATTACCACCTCACGAAATTTTACTCAAGGAAATTGAGTCAAACCCCAATATTAAGGTCTATACCTCGGCTAAGATTAAGAAGATTGCCGGTGGACCCGGGTTGTTTGATGTAACGCTGGAGCAGGAAGGTAAGCCTTCACAAGACGAAGCGGTACAATTCCGTGTGGGAGCAATTGTTTTAGCCGCTGGCTTTGTCCCGTATGATGCCGCGAAACTCTCCCACCTTGGGTTTGGTTCGTCGCCAAATGTGATTACCAGTGTTCAGATGGAGGATCTGGCAAAAAAGGGCAAGATTACCAGACCATCTGATGGTAAAGAGGCAACTAATGTAGCCTTTATTCAATGTGCCGGCAGTCGTGACCCTAACCATCTTCCCTATTGCTCAACCTTCTGCTGTTCGACTTCTCTGAAACAGGCAATCTATGTTCGAGAACAAAATCAGGATGCCGAGGCTTACATATTTTATAAGGATATGCGAACTATGGGGCAGTATGAGGACTTTTATATTCGTGCCCAGGAAGACGAGGGGATATTTTTAACCAAAGGAGAGGTTGTGGGTGTCGAGACGATTGCTGGGAATAATTTAGCCGTAACGGTTGAAAATACCTTGCTGGGTGAGAATATCCGTGTTGAGGCAGATTTGGTTGTTCTGGCAACAGGGATAGTGCCGGCAACAGCAATAGAATTTATAACCGGGGAAGAGCCTCAACCTACAACAGAAGAATGCAAGGTAGAAGAGACAACAGCACCAAAAGAGGTTATCATTCGTTCCGACATCCTGAATCTTGATTACCGACAGGGTCCGGAATTACCACAATTAAGATATGGTTTTCCGGATTCCCACTTCATTTGTTTCCCGTATGAAACACGTAGAACAGGGATATACGCCGCAGGTTGTGTCCGTCATCCAATGGATATGTCTGCAAGTATGGATGATGCGGTTGGTGCGGCGTTGAAGGCTATCCAATGTATTGAGCTTACTAATCAAGGTAAGGCTGTTCATCCAAGGGTAGGAGACGAGAGTTACCCGGAATTTTTTATGCAAAGATGTACCCAGTGCAAGCGATGCACGGATGAGTGTCCTTTTGGGGCAATTAACGAGGATGAGAAGTTTAACCCCTTGCCCAGCCTGACCAGATGTAGAAGGTGCGGAACCTGCCTTGGGGCATGTCCTGAGCGAATAATCAGTTTCAAAAACTATTCCATCGATATTGTCTCATCGATGATGAAGGCGATTGAGGTGCCGGAAGAAGACGAGGAAAAACCCAGGATATTAGCCTTTATGTGTGAAAACGATGCCATTCCTGCCCTGGATATGGCTGGGGTCAACCGACTTCAGATTACCCCATATCTTCGGGTTATTCCGGTGAGATGTCTTGGTTCAATGAACCTTGTCTGGATATCTGATGCCCTGTCAAAAGGAATTGATGGCATACTCCTGATTGGCTGTAAACACGGCGATGATTACCAGTGTCATTTTGTCAAAGGAAGTGAGCTGGCCAATTATAGGCTAAGTAAAGTTAAGGAAACCTTAGATAGGCTAAGACTTGAATCTGAAAGGGTAAAATTAGTTCAGCTTTCTATAAACGAATACGACCTGTTGCCAGGGATATTCAAGGAGTTTATGGAAACAATGGAAAAAATAGGACCAAATCCATTTAAGGGATTTTAAAGCCCTATAAGTCCTATATAACCTATAAGACTTATAATCTGTGCAATGGAGGAAAAAACAATGAATATAAAACCAGACCTAAAATTTGTCAAACAAATAATTTCAGCAGGGGGATGTTCTTTAAAAAAGTGCTACCAGTGTGCTACCTGTGCGGTGGTATGTAAATTATCACCGGATAACAAACCATTTCCAAGAAAGGAGATGATTAATGCCCAGTGGGGATTGAAGGATAAATTAGTCAGCGACCCGGATATCTGGCTCTGTCACCAATGCAGTGATTGCACGGCTTACTGTCCGAGGGGAGCTAAACCTGGTGAGGTAATTGGTGCTATCCGAAAGTTGACCATTGCCCATTATGCCTTTCCTGAATTTCTGGCAATGATGGTTGGGCAGATAAAATATCTACCGCTCCTCATTGCCTTTCCTGTTCTGGTTCTTCTGGCAGTGCTTGCGGCTACTGGACATTTGAATATCCCGCAAGGCGAAATAGTTTTTGGTCATTTCCTGCCGCATACCCATATCGATGCTATTTTCCTGCCTGTAGCTATATTTGCCGCTCTGGTATTTGCCAGTGGGGTAATACGATTCTGGAGGGATTTACAGACACAGTGCAGCGGAAATTGCGGCCAGGGTGGGCTTATCCCCTCCCTTATTTCGGTAATAATCGAGATATTGACACACAGCAGGTTTAACAAGTGCGAGGTGAACAAGGGAAGGTCCCTGGCTCATATGGGTGTTCTGTATGGATTTATCGGGCTGGCCATTACCACAGCCTTAGCCGTGTTTTACCTCTATATCCTGGGACAGCATTCACCCTATCCTCAATTATCACCACTAAAAATAATCGGTAATATTAGTGGAATAATACTCCTTGTGGGGATTAGTTTGATAGTCCTCAACAGGTTTAAGGTAAAGGTGCAGGCAAGTATTGGTAGTTATTTCGACTGGTTGTTTATTGGTGTGATTTATCTAGTGGTACTCTCCGGGCTATTGGCTGAGGTAACAAGACTGGCAGGAATTGCCCTTCTTGCCTATCCCATTTATTTCATCCACTTAGTCTCTGTATTCTTCCTCTTTTTTTACGCCCCGTATTCCAAGTTAGCCCACATGGTCTATCGCACCATAGCCCTGGTTTATGCCAAACAAAAAGAAAGGGAATAGGAAATAGCCAAAATGGAATGATGGGGTGATGGGGGAATAAATTAAAATCGTTTAAACCAATCATCCAATCACTCCATCATTCCATTCCCCATCATTCCGAATTTCTTTTTATGGAAACTTTGACTAATACCTGCTAGAACCTGACACCTATTCTTCAAGCCTAATTTTATCAAAGTCTTCCATGAGGCTGGTTTGTGGTTTTTTTTCTTCAATAGGGGTAGTCGTAGAGGAGGATTGAGATTCATATTCTCCGACACCAAGTTCTTCTATTGTCCCTTCTTCTTCTTTACCATGATAAGTGCAATATTGTGTTGGGCAATTACCTTCGACAAATACCTCATACCTGGTTTTTGGGCAGTATTTAGTGGCCAACATACCCGTAGATGGGTCAACAATAGCAAAATTAACCCCGGCTGGGACTGTGAAATCTGTTGATTCTAACAAAGGAAGGATTTTTTGGACAAACGCTGTCCAGATAGGTGCGGCAACTACTCCACCTGCCCGTCCATGTCCTAAACTCCTTTGCCCACGGTCATAACCAATCCAGACCGTAGCCACCAATTCCGGCGTATAACCAATAAACCATGCATCTACATAATCATTTGTTGTGCCTGTTTTCCCGGCTACCACCCTGTCTATCTTATTTCCGACTGAATATTTTGCCGTTCCCCGTTGAACTACACCCTCTAACATACTGGTAATCAGATAAGCCGTTTGTGCAGAGATAACCCTTTCCTCTTTTGTTGTCCGTTCTTCCAATAGATTTTGTTGATGGTCTTTGATAGATTGTATGGCTAGAAGTTCGACCTTAATCCCTTGATTGGCAAAGACACCAAAGGCTTTTGTCATTTCTAATGGAGTAACCTGTGCGGTTCCTAATGCCAATGATAAATCAGCCGGTAGTTTATTTTTAATGCCCATTTTATGGGCATACTCGATTACCCTGCGGACACCGACCTCTTCTAATAATTTAATCGTCGCCAAATTAAGAGAAAGTTCTAAAGCCGTTCTCAGGGTAACCCGTCCATAGAAGTCATCATTATAATTAGATGGACTCCATTCCGTACCGTCAGCGCCTATGTAGGTTTTAGGGGAATCATCCAGGATATTTATGGGGGTAAAACCTTGGTCAATCGCGGCGGTATAAATAATGGGTTTAAAGGCAGAGCCTGGTTGTCTTTTAGCGTAGATGGCACGATTCAATTGATTGGTCTGGATAAAACCGCTTCCTCCGACCATAGCCAGGATATTTCCTGTTCGCGGGTCAATCGCCAGAAGTGCCCCTTCTATGCGCGGTTCACCTGCTTTTTTTGCCGCATTCAGTTGCTCCAATCCATTAACAAGTGCCTCTTGTGCCGCCTCCTGCATCTGTAAATTCAATGTCGTATAAACATTTAATCCACCGGTGTAAAGGGCATTACTGCCATATTCTTGTTCGAGTATCTGGCGAATATACTCGGTAAAATAAGGTGCTTTATTAATCGTAGTTTTTGCCTTGGCAAATTTCTTTTTGGAAATCCTTTTTACCTCTTTTTCAAAGTCATTTTTTGCCGCAATTTCCTGGTCAGGGGTAATCAGTCCTTCTTTCTCCATCTGGTTTAAGACAATTGCCTGCCGCTCAATAGCCTTTTGAGGATAGGCAATAGGGGAATAGTGAACCGGTGAATTGGGTAATCCAGCTAGCATAGCTATTTCAGCCACGGATAGGTCATTAACAGGCTTATCAAAATAATACAACGAAGCCGCCTGAGCCCCATAATTCCCATGTCCATAATATATCTTATTAAAATACCGCTCTAATATTTCCTCCTTGGTTAATTTGCGTTCGATTAATAAGGCAATCAACACCTCCTGTATCTTTCTGCGGTATGACCGCTCCTGGGTTAAGAATAGATTTTTGGCTAATTGTTGGGTGATGGTAGAACCACCCTGTAAGATTTTTCCTGAGCGGATATTAACCAAAAAGGCGCGGATAAGACCCGTGAGATCTATCCCTTTATGTTTATAAAATTGTTTGTCTTCAATCACAATCACTGCATCTTTTAATAATTGTGGTATCTGGTCCAAATTTACCAATTCCCGTTTTTCTTCGGCAAAATCAGCTATTAATTTATTTTCTACGGAATAAAGTTTGGTAGGAAATTTCCATGTCTCCATTCCCTCGTATTTCAAGACAGGGTCTAAATTAGGCAGGTGGCTGGTGAAGGCAACAATAACCCCTACGCCAATTCCTATTATTACAAAAAAACATAAAAGACTGATGACGATAACAGATTTGCCCAGTGGGGTTAGGGTTGAAATTTTTTTCCTGGGTTTAAGAAATGGTGATTTTGGAAATACTACAGGCGTTTTATAAGTTCTACGCCTTCTGCGACGAAACATCTTATTTTATCATCTCCTCAATAGCTCTTATATGTCCTATTGGTCCTATAAGACCTATTGTCCTATAAGACTTATAGTTCCTATTACACATCTTCCTCATTGGCTACGGTAACCACATCAATCAGTTTATCCTCTTCCTTAAGCCTGATTAGTCTAACACCCTGTGTATTTCTACCGATGACGGAAATGCCTTTTGCCGGACAGCGTATGACCATGCCGGTGCTGGTAATCATAACCACCTCATCGGTATCCTTTATCTCGCAGATACCTATGACCGCTCCGTTTCTGGGTTGGGTCTTGATATCGATTACCCCTTGCCCCCCCCTTGATTGACACCGATAATCGGAGAATTTTGTTCTTTTACCATAGCCATTAGTTGTGACGGTCAGGAGTGTCAATCCCTCACGAACTACCTCCATACTCACCACCCGGTCATCTTGTCTTAGCCTTATTCCTCGGACACCAGAGGCAGTTCTACCGGTAGGTCTAACCTGGCTTTCACTAAATCTAATCGCCTTACCCATCGTCGTGGATAAAACAATATCATCATTTCCACTGGTGCGTTCAACCCTTATCAATTCATCATCCCCGACTAATGACAGGGCAATAATTCCTCCCACCCGCGGGTGACTATAGGCACTTAATTTGGTTTTCTTAACCAATCCTTTTCGGGTAGCCATGATAAGATAATCCGTTTCGTTAAACGCACGGATAGAAATAGATTCCGCAATTTGCTCATCTTCTCCTAATTTAAGTAGATTGACAATAGCCTTACCCTTGCTTATTCTTCCAAATTCCGGTATATCATAGACCTTTAACCAATACACCCGGCCCTTATTGGTAAAAAACAGGATATAATCATGTGTCGAGGCAACATATAATTGGTCCACAAAATCTTCCTCTTTAGTGGTCATGCCAGCCACACCTACTCCACCGCGTTTTTGCATCTTATAAACACTCAGAGGTATCCGCTTGATATATCCTGAATGGGAGATGGTAATAACCATATCTTCTTCGGCAATCAGGTCTTCACGGTTGAATTCTACGACTTCCTGGATTATCTGACTTCTTCTTGGGTCAGCAAATTTTTCCTTTACTCGGATTAAATCATTTTTGATTATCTCCAAAATCTTTCTTTTAGATTCGAGAATCGATTTTAATTCGGCAATAGTTTTTATCAGTCCTAAATACTCCTTGTTCAGTTTGTCTTGCTCCAGTCCGGTTAATCTCTGTAATTGCATCTCCAATATCGCCTGTGCCTGAATTGGTGTTAATTCAAATCGTGTGATTAATGAGGTTTTAGCCTCTTGGGGAGTTTTAGACTCTTTGATAATTTTAATTACCTCATCAAGATTGGCTAAGGCAATCTTTAATCCTTCTAAAATATGGGCTCGTTCTTCGGCTAATTGTAATTCGTATTTAGTCCTTCGAATGATTACCTCTTGCCGATGTTTGATGTAGCACTCAATTACCTCCTTAAGATTTAATATCTTCGGTTGATTATTCACTATGGCTAACATAATCACGCCAAAGGTGATTTGCATCTGGGTATGTTTATAGAGTTGATTCAAGATGATGTAGGCATTTTCATCCCGTTTCAATTCTATGACCACACGAATCCCATCGCGGTCGGATTCATCTCGTAGGGCTGATATTCCTTCGAGTTTCTTTTCTCGAACCAATTCCGCTATCTTCTCAATAAGACTTTTTTTGTTGACTTGATAAGGTATTTCTGTGATGATGATAGCCTCTTTGCCACTTTTTGTGGACTCTATTTTGGTATTAGCCCGCAAGATAATCCTTCCCCGACCGGTATTGTAGTAATCCTTTATACCAGTAACACCACAGATAAATCCGGCAGTAGGAAAATCAGGACCTGGAATAATCTGTATTAAATCCTCAATAGTAGTCTCAGGATTGTCAATTAAATGGATAATGCCATTAACCAACTCACCTAAATTATGTGGTGGGATATTGGTGGCCATACCAACGGCAATGCCTGAGGAGCCATTGAGGAGTAAATTCGGTAAAACTGCTGGTAGTACCGTAGGTTCCTTTAGTGTCTCATCGAAATTTGGGACAAAGTCAACGGTTTGTTTATCTATATCCTGCAGGAGTTCTTCGGCGAATCTGGCAAATCTAACCTCAGTATAGCGCATAGCGGCTGGATTATCACCATCGATAGAGCCGAAATTCCCCTGTCCATCAACCAATGGATAGCGATGCGAGAAATCCTGCACCATCCGAACCATGGAATCATAGACCGCCATATCCCCATGTGGATGATATTTTCCAAGAACTTCACCGACAACCCTGGCCGATTTTTTATAAGGTTTATCCGAATCCATACTTAGTTCATTCATAGCGTAAAGCACCCGGCGATGAACCGGTTTCAGCCCATCACGCACATCAGGCAATGCCCTGCCGATGATGACACTCATAGCGTAATCAAGGTATGAACTTTTCATTTCATCTTCGATATAAATCGGAATTATCGTTTCTTTTTCCATCGTTCCTCCGTTTCAATAACCTATTATATGAATTATGAATTATAAATTATGAATTATGAATTATGAATTGATCCTTAATTCATAATTTATAATTCATAATTCATAATTTTACCTATTATAGGTCATATAGGTTCTGGTGCCGAAGGTGGGAGTCGAACCCACATGGATGCAAGCATCCGCTGGATTTTGAGTCCAGTGCGTCTGCCAATTTCGCCACTTCGGCACGGGTATAATTATAATACATTAATCCTTGTTTGTCAAATTATTTCTTTATTGGGCAGCAATTCACGGTGAACATATGAAAAAATAGAGTTTTTGCTTAAAATTGCATGTTATTGGACAAAAATAGAATATAT
>JASEHU010000259.1 GCA_030018635.1 bacterium | reverse complement strand
ATATCAAATGGAATGACCCACTAACCTACTTCACAACTGATAACTGAGGGATTACAAAAAGGGAATTCTTTTTATTGACAGAATCAAAACAAGGAAGTATAATGGTTAATATCATGAAGAAGGAATTAGTTTTTAGTGGATTATTGATACTGGCAGTCTGCATGTTTTTTGGCTGTGGACAGCAAAGCAAAGAGCTTGAAGCTAATAGCAATGAATTACAAGTAGAGAGTGAAGAGCAAAAAATAGAGGCTAAAGAACAGCCTGAAATACAACCTAAAAAGGAAACTAATCAGAGTAAATCTAAACTTTATGAAAAAAAGATTGAAAATGAGGTAACAAAGATCGTTGCTACAATGGAAAAGTATTGTAGAGGATTAGATAAACCTAAAGTCGATAGGTTAGCAGTGGATTTAATAATAGACCCAGAGTTAAATAAATTATTAAAGATTGGGACAGCCTCTACACCTATATTGATAGAGGTAGTTAAGGATAAAAAGAGATATTGGTATCTTCGGGTTGTACTAAGTAAGTTTGTACTTGCTGAAGGGGGACTAAACGATAAACGGATAGTTGAGCCATTAATAGATATAGTAAAAGATACGAATGAGCATAAGATAGTTAGAGCCGAGGCATCAAGAACATTGGCTAAAAATAATCTTATTTGTTCTGATCTTTTGTGTCAAATTCTAATAACCGAAACAGATGAAAGGATAAGGACAGATATAATAAGATCATTATGTGAGGTAGGAGATGAAAGAGCAATAAAACCATTATTAGAAATATTAAATAATAAAGACGAGGATGGACTGACCAGGAAACTTGCTGCATGGAGTTTAGGCGATATAGGATTTCGTACAGGTGACAAAAGCATGGTTGAACCATTAATAGAAGTCCTGAAAACTACTAAAGATGGTGATGTTTATGTAGGTGTGGTAAATGTTTTAGGTTGGTTAAAAGATAAAAGAGCAATTGAGCCTTTGATAGAAGAAGTAAAGAAAGGGAATATGGTTGCAGTTGAGGCATTAGGAGATTTAGGGAAGGATATGAAGGATGATAGGATTATTGAAACGCTGATTGAGGGAGTGTTGTGGTTAACAAGTGAGGATAAAAAGAAACAAAACAGTTTAATGCCAAGGGAGGGAGCAGAAGCTTTAGGTAAGATAGGGGATACAAGAGCTATTGAGCCTTTAATAGAGGCTTTTAAACATGCAGAGGACTTTGGGGATAGAAGATCTATTGCTCTTTTTGGATTAAGTAAGTTTAGGGATGAAAGGGTGATTAAGACATTAGAAGATGCATTAGTGGACCCCAAAAATGAGAGGATTAAAGGGGACTTAGCACTTGTATTAGGTAATATCGGAGATAAAAAGACTGTTGATTTATTAATAGAGGTATTAGAAGAGGCAATAAAGAATAAGGATAAAAAAGTGACCTATGGTAGTTCTTTTGCATTATGTAAAATAGGAGATAGAAGGGCAATTCCATATATAGAAAAGGCATTAAAGAAAGGAAAATGGATAGATTATCAGAAGGAATGGGTAGTAGAGGAATTAAAAAAACTTAGAGGCAAAGATTATTAGGTATTAAATCTTTGCCCAAAAATGAGGAGGATATCAAAAATGGTTAAAAAAGTATATTTATTTGGGTTAATTGAATTATTGTTAGTATTAGTAGTAGGAACTGCTGTATATGCAGAAGAGGTAGAGCCCAATTGTGAAGTTGGGGATACCATTTTTAGGGCACTCGGCACAGACTATGTGCCATGGATTCTTCGAGGATTAGCAAAGGGTTTTGGGCATTGTGGAATCTATTGCTGTAGTCAGTCGGATAGGGATAAAGTAACTATTGGAACTGAACATCCTTATCCAATTCAGATTAACGATAGTGACTTTAAACACAGCGTTATCCAGGGAAATGGATATGGGACTCATACCTGGCCGCCAGGAATTAAAGAAGTAGACCATGTAACACTTAAGTTTGCACTATATGGAGAGAAATATTGGGGGGCATATAATAGTGGAGATTTAAATGCTCTTGACCGCAGACAAATTATTGCAGCTGCTTATGAACAAAGGGGGTGTGAATATGCTGTTGGTAGTGCAGAGAATGATGAAAGTGTAGAAGATGTAAAGATGCCAGGAAAATCCTTCCGTTGTGATGGACTTGTGGAATATTGTTATGAGGTGATTGGATATGAAGATAAAATAGCAAGGAAGGGATTGAGGGTCTGACCTCGAAAGCAGAATTTAGGGGGAAAATTATAGTAATCGGATTTAGCGGATTAAACGGATAAAGAAAATAAAAAATCCGATTAATCCGCTTAATCCGATTACTGAAAAATAAGGGAAAATGGAAAAGAGGGGAAAAAGGGAATTCTTTTTATTGACAGAATCAAAATAAGGAAGTATAATGGTTAATATCATGAAGAAGGAATTGGTTTTTAGTGGATTATTGGTACTGTTAGTTTGTATGCTTTTGGGCTGTGGACAACAAAGTAAAGAGCATGGAGTTAAGAGTTCAGAGTTAAAAGTTGAGAGTAAAGAATTAAAAGCAGAGGCTAAAGAACAACCTAACATACAGCCTAAGAAAGAAATAAATCAGAATAAATCTAAACTTTCTCAAAAAGAGGAGAAAAAGATTGAGAAAAGGGTATTAGAGATTGTTAATAGGTTAGAGAAGATACGTGGAAATTTTTTAGAGATGCTCGTTAAAGAAGAGAAAGTGAAAGAAGAAGAGAAATTAAAAAAAGAATTAAAAGAAATAGATAAAGAGAAAATATGTGTACCAATAATCTTAAATATTATTAAGAATAAGAAAAAAGACTGGATGGTTAGAAGTTTTTTTATATCCTTGTTAATAAACGAAATAAATATAAAAAATGATGAAATAACTAAACTTTTAATAGAGATAGCAAATGACCCAAAAGAAGATATACTATTGCAAAAAGATGTAACCGATACACTCCAGGAAGATTTTGGTATAACACTTCCAAAAGCTAAACTTTCTGATAAGGAGATTGAGAAGAAGGTAAAAAGGCTTATTAGAGAGATAAATTTGGTGTGTATGTTTATTCCTAATATAGATTTCGCCATAGGGATATCCGGGTTTTATGGGCAAGACATAGAAGGGATTGGTAGTCCTGCTATTCCTATATTAGTAAGAGAATTTGCTAATAGATGGAATAATTGGAAAACAAGATTCTATTTAGGAATGTTAATTGAAAAGTGTAGAAATATTGAGTACAGTAACAATGTAGCTGAAGTTTTAGGGAAGATATTAGAGAATAAGAGAGAAAAGATATGGATAAGATGGGGAGCAGCAAAAGGATTAATTGCAGGAGGAGATAAGGCTATTGAACCTCTGGTAAGGGTATTAAAAACCATAGAACCTTTTTTAGGTAATGAAGAAGTTAATCAAAAAGATAAGATAAAGGAGAATTTTTGTCGTGCTGTATTGTATTCCTTAGGAAACCTATTAGAAAATTCAAAAGAGAAAGAACTAATAGATGAAGCAATAGATGCAGTAGAGAAGAGATTAGATGATACAGACTTGATGGTTATAATAAGTGC
>JASEHU010000258.1 GCA_030018635.1 bacterium | reverse complement strand
CAGTAATTACAGGATTTTTTTATCGTTCTTCCGTCGTTTAAGAATAGCCACACCCGATGGAGACAGAAATTTTTCGCCGGAAAGGTTTCACATTTCTCCCTGAAGTTCTGCAAGACACCAACGCTGGAATAGGAAATTTTCAAGCTGTGATCTTTGATCTCTACAACACGCTGGCTTATATTTGCAAAGAGGATTACCAGAAAACCAAGCAGAAAATGGCAAAACTGGCTGGAGCTCCGGAGCAAGAATTTCTGAGAATGTGGCGTAGTATTACCACAGACAGTACCCGAGGACAAGTGCTTACTACACAGGAACGAGCCGAGTGGGTGTTAAACCAATTAGAAATCGATTATGATAATAAAGTTATTGAAGCGATGTGTGTCCTGGAGGAAGATCTTCAGCTTAATCAGGTATACTTATATAAAGGGGTCAAGACGCAACTCAAAAAGCTGAAAGAGCAGGGATTCAAGATTGGGCTGATTTCCAACTGCTCACAGTCTACCGATGGAGTTCTGAATAACCTGGGAATTGCCAACTTTTTTGATGAAGTTCTATGGTCTTATGAACTCAAACTTATCAAACCTGATCCGTTAATCTATTACCACACGACGGAAAAATTGCAGGTTCATCCTCGAAGATGTCTCTATATAGGAGATGGTAATGATCGGGAATTGGATGGGGCTGACTGCGTAGGAATGGTGACGGTATGGTTAGATCAGGAAGTGAACTCGTTACATCTTTCTGATAAAAGTCTTTACTATCGCTATAAAATCCAAGATTTATCCGAAATTCAGGAACTTCTCATTTGAAGGGATTTTTCAAGTTAGAAGAAGATTTAGATGATCTTAGTAAAGAAACTGGTGGAAGTATGATTGTAAAAGAGGCTGGAGGAATCGTTTCTAATATAAATGGAACAGATATAGAGAGTTTATATGATAGCGGGATAAATATTATTGTCTCTGTTAACCCAGTTATACATAAGACTATCTTGACTATCTTAAGAAAATTTGGAGAGGTTTGATTGTGTAAGGGAGGAATGGATGAAGTTGTAGATGATTAATCGTTTTATTTTGATAGTCTTAGATAGTGTAGGGATTGGGGCCTTGCCAGATGCCAGGCTCTATGGAGATGAGGGGAGTAATACCCTGGTTAATCTGGCCAGGGCAGTGGGTGGGCTTTCTCTTCCCAACTTAGCCAGGTTGGGGCTGGGGAATATTACTTCTATTAAGGGAATAAAACCGCAGGCTGAGCCAGAGGCCGCCTGGGGCAAGATGGCTGAAAAATCAGTAGGGAAAGATACCACCACCGGGCACTGGGAGATAGCCGGACTTGTCCTGGATAAACCCTTTCCTCTATATCCAAACGGTTTCCCGGAGGAGGTGATCAAGCCCTTCAGCCAGGCCATCGGTCGAGACATCCTGGGTAATAAATCTGCCTCAGGGACCGAAATCATAAAGGAACTATGCACAGAGCACCTGAAGACAGGTTTCCCCATAGTCTATACCTCAGCCGATAGTGTCTTTCAGATAGCTGGTCATATAGATACTATACCGATAGAGGAGTTATATCGATTTTGTAAGGTGGCTCGAAAGATCCTGGTGGGCCAGCATGACGTTGGTCGAGTGATTGCCCGGCCTTTTGCGGGCAAGCAAGGAGAATTTAAGAGAATCAATGGACTCAGAAAGGACTACTCCCTTCCTCCACCTTGTCCGACTATTTTAAATGCCCTTAGCGAAAACGGCTTTAGCGTAATTGGCATTGGTAAAATAAATGATATATTTGCTGGCTCAGGGATTAGTAGGAGTATTCATACTGATAATAATTTCGATGGAATAAATAAAACAATTGAGGCTATCAAGGCAGAAACTAAAGGGTTAATATTTACTAATCTTATTGATTTTGATATGGTTTATGGACATCGAAATGATGCAAAAGGTTACGCAAAGGCATTAGAGGAATTTGATAACCGATTAGTAGAAATTATAGAGGTGTTAAAGGAAGAGGATATTTTAATATTAACTGCTGACCATGGTTGCGACCCCACGACTAAAAGCACTGACCATTCAAGAGAGTATGTACCGTTAATAGTCTATGGGTCTAAAGTCAGGAAAGGAATTAATTTGGGCATTAGAAAGACCTTTGCAGATATATCTGCAACTATCAGCCATACCTTTAATCTAAACTTTGTAACTGATGGTAACGGGTTTGAAGGGATATTTTACCATGGAGAAAATTAAGGAATTCCTACAAAAAGATACCGATACTGAACTTTTGCAAATTTTGCAGTCATTCACGGCTTGAAATTTGAAATTGGAAAGTAGAAATTAGGAAAAGAGAGGAGAATCGTATCTATTTTCCCCAATTTCCAATTTCTAATTTCAATGTCCTGTGAACAGCTATATTTAATGAAAGGTGGTATTTTACTGGGTTTCTACAAAATTTGCAAAAGTTCAGACAGATATATTATTTGTATAAAATTTTGTAAATATATTCAACAATGGATAGAGAAAGATATAGAATGTATATAATAGCTGTTGACATCGGTGGAACAAATTTAAGGGTTGCCCTGGTTGACACAAGTGGCAAAATAATTGAAAGGTGGGAGACACCAACAAGGGTTTCTGAAGGGGAGAAAATCGTCATCCGACAAATGATAGAGATTATCCGGGATATGCTTGAAAAGGGCAAGGTGGATGTTGGACAAATTATGGGGATAGGTATTGGTTGCCCGGGACCCCTCGATACAAAAACCGGTGTAATTATTGATACCCCTAACCTTGGCTGGAAAAATGTAGCCCTGAAGGATACCATTGAGCAGGAATTCCATCTGCCTGTTTGTGTGGATAACGATGGTAATTTAGCCGCATTGGGAGAAAGTTGGCTTGGTGCCGGACGTGAGGTGAACCATCTTGTTTGTTTAACTTTAGGGACAGGTATTGGCGGTGGGATTATCATCAACGGTGAAATCCTTCACGGAGCAAATGATGCCGCAGGAGAGCTGGGGCATATCATTGTTGAACCAAATGGTCTGAGGTGTGGCTGTGGGAATTATGGTTGTATGGAGGCTTATGCCTCTGGTCCAGGAATTACAAAACGCACCATATTTTCAATAAAAGAGGGAATCACCACCATCATTACTGAATTGGTCCAAAACCAATTAGAGAAAATTACGCCGTTGGTAGTTTATCAAGCTGCAATAAAAGGGGACGAATTAGCCAATGATATCCTGAAAGAAACAGGCAGGTATCTTGGAATTGGGATTGTCAGTCTGGTTAATGTATTGAACCCTCAATTAGTAATTATTGGCGGGAGGATTGCCCAAATGGGGGAAATTTTATTAAATCATATAAAAGATGAAGTAACAAAAAGGACTCATTTAGAGCCTTGTCGGCGAATTACCATTGTTCCGTCACAGTTAAGTGATGATGCCGGGATAATCGGTGCCGCTAAAATGATTCAAAACTTAATTTACCACAGAGGCACAGAGACATAAGGTAATTGGTTGTCGGTAATTGGCAGCAATTCTAATTATGAAAATGTGTAAGCAATGAGAAGTGGAGAATAGGGAGAA
>JASEHU010000257.1 GCA_030018635.1 bacterium | reverse complement strand
TTAACCTCAACCTTGAGCCTTGAACCTTTTTCAACTGATAACTGAGGCATTACGTTTTCTTCCTTTATTTACTTGTTCTTATAAGGAAAGTAATTAATGAGGCTAAATAAAAAAGATTCATGGATAATATTTTTATTTTTAAGTATAATCGTTATCTTTTTTAATCAAGTTTTATTTACCCAAGCTACATATATCTTCAGAGATATTTATCATACATTTTATCCCATACGCAGTTTTGTTTCTCAATGTGTAAAAAACGGCTGTTTTCCATTATGGAATCCTTATCTTTACTTTGGATTTCCATTCTTTGGTTCGCTACAACATGGTCTTTTAAATCCCCTATCTTTTTTAATGTATATTTTACCTTTTGATATTGGGTTTAAGTTATTCATTATTGGACATTTCTATCTGGCTGGAATTTTTATGTATCTTTTGTTGCGAGATTGGAAAATAGGGAAAGTGGCTTCTTTGATTGCGGCTATTACCTATACTTTTAATGGTTATATGCTTTCCATCGATATTTTTACCCATTTAACTTCTGCTTGTTGGACTCCACTTATCTTTCTATTCTATAATCGAGCGATAAATTCGGGGAAATTCAATTACATCATTCTTACCGCTATCTTCTTAGCACTCCAATTTTTAGGAGAAAAACCAGGGATTTTATATTCTACCTTAATCGTATTGATATTATTTACCTTAGCTAAGGCAATTATTCAATATAAAGAGCATAAGGGAATAATTTATCTTGCCAGGGGTATTTTTACCCTTAGTTTAGTGGGATTAATTACCCTTGGATTGATTTTAGTTCAATTATTACCTTTTTTAGAGGCGGTTAAGTATTCATATCGTGGGGAAGGAATGAAATATCAAACCGCTACCACCTGGTCATTACCCACCTTAGAACTATTTACTTTGATTTGTCCTTCTTCTTCAGGATTTGTGGAGTTTATCTGGAAATTCTGGGGACAGGATTTCTTTAAAAGTATTTATTTTGGCATCATTGGGGTATTTTTAGTCTTTATAGCCTTATTCGAGAAAAGATACAGGAATGTTTTTTGGGGAGGTATATTCTTTGGCTCAATAATCTTAGCCCTGGGGAGTAATATCCCATTTTATAACTTATTATATGAATATATTCCCGGCTTTTCTTTTGAGCGATACCCGGTAAAATTTTTCTGCTTAACTATTTTTGCCGGAAGTATTTTAGCTGGATTTGGATTCGATTACCTGCTAAAGATAATTAAAGAGAGAAGGGTGATAAAACCTTTAATCTTCCTCTTTGGAACAAATTTTCTGCTACTTATTATTCTATTGTTTTGGTATGTTAACCTTGATAAGATATTATTTATACTAAAACTACATTACTTGCAACTTACTACAATTAATGGATTAATTGCGTTAGAGGGGAATTATTTTATGGTCTTTAAAAATTTTTCTTTGGTAACTACCCTTTTTTCAATATTTAATTTTTTAATTATACTAACTAAGCGAATTAAAATTAGTTCAATCGCTTTTTCTACTGTTTCAATTATTGTTATCATCACGGATTTATTCTTCTTTGGTCTAAATTTGAATCCACTTATTACTCAAAAATTCTATTCAAAAAAACCACCTATTTTGCAGATATTAAAAAAAGATTCTACCTCTATCAACAGATTTTTAATAGCACCAGGGACCTTTGATTTTTATCCTTATGTTGAAAACGATACCCTATTTGATATTCAGCAAAGTCTTCAATCGACTTTAATGCCTAATTTTGGATTAATACATAAAATATTTTATGCCCAGGGATATGGGTTTTTAGTTTTGAGAAATTACTATAAAATCGAGCGGATGTTAATGTCAGGTAACTTTTCTAATGTCCAGAAAATTCTAAATCTAACTAATATCAAGTATATCATTTCTAAGTCTGAAATTCCGTCTGAACAGGTAAAATTACTTTATATAGACAGGGAAAATGGTGGTGAGATTAGACTCTATGAAAATCCAACCTGTCTTCCAAGGGCATTTTTAGTACCTAATGCAGTAGTCATTAAAGACCGTGAAGAGATTTTACGCCGGATGCTAAAATTGGATTTTGACCCACAAAAAGAGGTGATTCTGGAGGAAGAAATCCAAAATCAAAAATCCAAAATTAAAAACAAATCGAAAATCAAAAATCCAAAATCCAAAATCCAAATAATAAATTACCAACCCAATAAAGTCATCATTACTGCCTCCTCTCCTACTGATTGCCTTTTATTCATAAGTGATACCTACTATCCTGGCTGGAAGGCATATATAGATGGTGTGGAAACAAAGATTTATCGAGCGAATTTCCTTTTCAGGGCAATTATGCTTCCCCAGGGAACTCATCGGGTAGAGTTTGTCTATTCCCCATTTAGTTTTAAAATCGGACTTATGGGCACATTAATTACCATAATTAGTTTAGCCGGATACCTGATTATCAAAAAAATTATTGACAGAAAAGGAAAAATGGTGTAATATATTAGTAATTAGTAATTAGTAATTAGTAATTAGTAATTAGTAATTAGTAATTAGTAATTTCAATTATCAATTACTGATTACCGCTTATTTGATTAAGTGCGCCCGTAGCTCAGCTGGATAGAGCAGTGGACTTCGAATCCAGAGGTCGGAGGTTCGAATCCTCTCGGGCGTGCCAGAAATAATAAAAGGTGGATGAAAAAAGTAAGGAGAAAAAGTTATGCGGGCAGTTTTGAGTCCCAGTCTTAGATATGAGATTATAGAATTAATAGATGAACGTATTCAGGAAAAACATGTAACAAAAGAGGATTTTACCGAACTCAAAGGTATTGTTAAAGAATTAGCTGAGGTGCAGAAGCGGACAGAATTAAAGGTAGGAGAATTAGCTGAGGTGCAGAAGCGGACAGAATTAAGGGTAGGAGAATTAGCTGAGGTGCAGAAGCGGACAGAATTAAGGGTAGAAGAATTAGCTGAGGCGCAGAAGCGGACAGAATTAAGGGTAGAAGAATTAGCTGAGGCGCAGAAGGAGGCTCAGAAAGAGATTAAAGTATTGGCCCTGGCTATGGAGGATACCAAAAACGAGTTGAAGGATACAAGAAGAGAGTTGAAGGATGAGGTGAAAGATACCAGAAGGGATTTGGATGATAAGTTGAAGAATACCAGAAGGGATTTAGGAGGTCTTACTTCAACCTTAGGTTTTATGCTGGAAAATGAAGCTTATAGGGTATTGCCTGATATACTCAAAGATAAATATGGGATAGAAGTAAAAGAGAAATTTTTACGCAGAAGCATAAGGAGTTTGGGAATAAATGAGGAGGGAGAGATTAACATCTTCAGTCGAGGTGTGCACAAGGATAAAGGAATAGAGATAACAATTATTGGAGAATCAAGGTCTCAGTTGGGAAAGGATGATATAGATGATTTGCTGGAATTGTCAACTAAATTGAAGGGAATTGATAAAAAAGAAGAATTTCTTCTGGCGATAACACATTATGCCAAGGAAACGGTAATTGAATATGCCAGGAAGAAAGGGGTGGAAGTAATTCAGAGTTTTGAGTGGTGATTGAAACCTAATTCTCTGGGAGAAGGAGATGAAGAATTCGGTGGTGTCCGTGAATAGCTAACTTGTGTAAAACAAGAGGATAAATTCATTT
>JASEHU010000256.1 GCA_030018635.1 bacterium | reverse complement strand
ATTCTGTATAAAAATTTGTTTATACCCATAAAATAAAATGTCACAGAGTACTACCTAAGAGTATAACGGAGTGAGTAGAGGAAGAGAGGGTTCGCATTTTGAATTGTGAATTGGTATTCTGAAACGAGAGATGTTAGCCAGCAAGAAGAAAAGAAAAAAGACGGCGGAGCGCAGTTTTTTCTAACAAGTTTAGATTTGTTGGCTTCTGTGACAACTCGTAAAAAGATATTTGATGTTGTTTTTGTTGCGACATTAAAAAACAATGGGATAACGAGATTATACACGGTTAATGTGAATGATTTTAAGTAATTTGATTTCCTGGAGGTCATAAATCCATTAGAGATACAGTAACTATGATGAGATAATATCAGGGGAACTTAATTTAAAACTTATGAGGGAGATAAAAGAATGATAACATTAACTATTGATAATAAAAAGGTGGTCGTCGAAGATGGAGCAACTATCTTAGCGGCTTGTGAGATGGCCGGAAGCAAAGTGCCTACACTCTGCCATGAGAAAAAACTTTTATCCTTTGGTGCCTGCCGAATCTGCCTGGTAGAGGTAGAAGGGACAAGGACGAAATTTACCCCTTCCTGCACTACCCCGGCTACTGATGGCATGGTCGTTAAAACAATGACTGAGGCACTTATTAAGGCACGCCGGACCATCTTAGAACTTTTGTTAATCAGCCACCCGCTTGACTGCCCTGTTTGTGATAAGGCTGGAGAATGTAGTTTGCAGGATTTAGTCTATGAGTATGGAGTGAGCGGAAATAGGTTTAAAGGGATAAAATTTACTCTACCTGTTGACCATATCAGTCCTTTGATTGAAAGAGACCTCAATCGGTGTATCCTTTGCGGCAAATGTGTCCGTATTTGTGATGAGTTACAGGGTGTATCCGAAATCTCTTTTGTTAATCGAGGAATGAGAACTAAGATTGGCACAGACTTTGACCGACCACTTGACTGTGAATTCTGCGGACAATGTATCTCTGTTTGTCCTGTAGGTGCCTTGACATCGAAATTGTTTAAATATAAAGCCCGACTCTGGGAATTAGAAAATATCCCGACAATATGTCCTTATTGTTCCAATGGATGTACCTTGATATTAGGCATTAAGGATAATCAAATAAAAACAATAACCAGCCATGACGATATTGGCATAAACGAAGGCAACCTATGTGCCAAGGGAAGGTTTGGATATGAGTTTGTAGCCAACCCACTTCGATTAAAAAAGCCATTGGTAAAAAGGGACGGCAAATTTGAAGAGGTAGATTGGGATGAGGCATTGGGGCTTGTGGTGACTAAGTTCAATGAAATAAAGACTGACTCCGGTGCCAACTCTATTGGTGCCCTTGGTTCTGCTCGACTGACAAATGAGGAGATATACCTGTTCCAACACCTTATTCGCCAGGGGCTTGGGACCAATAACATTGACCATGGTGGTGGTTACAGTTACCAGGGATTAATAGGGCTAAAGGAATCTTTAGATTATCCGGCATCAACCAATTCTATTCATGAAATAAGAGAAACAAAGGCTATCTTGCTTTTGCGAGCTGACCTGAATGAAACACATCCCAATATAAAAATAGAGGTGAATTTAGCCATTAATCGTCACCAGGCAAGATTAATAGTTGCCGATAATAAAAGGATAAAACTTTCAGCTAATGTGGCCAGTAATCTTATTTATAAACCAGGCACAGAGTTGACTTTAATCAATGGGCTGATAAACCTGTTAATCAAGAATGACCTCATAAACAAGGATTTCATTAAGGAAAAGACAACTGGGTTTGACAAACTGCTATCTTGTGTGAAAAAATATACACCGGAATATGTTGAAGGGATTTGCGAGGTTAATCCACAGGATCTTGAATTGGCAGCCAGGGTCTATGCTGAGGCAGAAAAGGCATGCATTATTGTGACTTGCGGTATGGGGTTGTGCGGCAATAACCGTGATATTGCCTTAGCCGCAAGCAATTTGGCATTACTTACCGGAAATATCGGTAAGGAATCCTCTGGTGTGTATATCCTGCCGGAGAAGAATAATTCACAGGGTGCCCTGGATATGGGGGCAGTGCCAGGGTTCTTGCCCGGGTATATGCCTGTAGATAAACCAGGATACAGTGCCTTCCAGATGCTTGAGGCAGGCAAGTTAAAGGGGATGTTTATTGTCGGTGAGAATCCAGTGATGACCTATCCTCTACCTGATGTCCAGAAAGCCCTGGAATCCTTAGAATTCCTTGTTGTGCAGGATATGTTCATGACGCCAACCGCAGAATTAGCCGATGTAATTTTGCCGGTAGGCAGTTTTGCTGAAAAAGAAGGGACCTACGCCAACCTTGGAAAAAGGGTACAAAAACTAAAGAAAGCTCTTCTCTGCCATGGTGAAACCAAATCCGACTTAGAGATATTTATTGATTTATGTCAGCGGATGGGATGTGAAATCACTACAGATAACAACCCCCTAACCTCCTTTATTAAGGAGGAATCTAACCCCCTGACCTCCTTTATTAAGGGGGAATTTGCGGGTGAGGATAAACCATGGAAGAATAATAATTGGAAGGGCAAGTTTATCCCGGTTGAATCTGATGAGATAAAGACTGACAGGGATGAATTATTGCTCGTTTCGACCGGGTCACACCTTTATTCCGGTTCGTTAAGTGCTTGGAGTCCACATTTGCTTGAGGTAAAAGGTGAGGCTTGTGTTGAGGTAAATTACAAGGATGCAAAGAAAATAGGACTCGACGCTGGAGACCCTGTTAAGATAAGTTCTAAAAATGCCAGCATCAAGTTAAAGGCAAGGCTTAGTGATAATATCCCTGAAGGAGTAGCCGTAGTCGAGACTCATCCTTTGCTCAATGTTATGGTTTTATTTGGTCAGAAAATGATGCCTATTAAAGGAAAAATAGGGAAAGAATAGCCACACCCTATTGATTTCTGAAAGTTTCATTAAAAAAACTGTCCTTATCAAGTGTAGATTGCCATTCCCAATGTCGTCTTACCGATTCCATTTTTTCTTTGGAGGGTAAGGACAGAAACCGATTTGTCTCCACTGGCCCCAATTTTTCCATCAGAACACCAATAGCTTGTTCAAACAGTCTGTCTTCGTTTATAAATTGACCTTGTTTCATCTCAAATCCTCCCTAAGACAAAAACTTCCTGGATTCATTACCTCTACATTTACTTCTGATTTGTTACATTTTTTCAGCAATCTATCATCACAGGTAATAAAAAAGTCAGCGGTTGCTTCAGCAAATGCTATATGGGCAGCATCTGCAATGCCAAATTTAAGTAAACAAAGGTGTTCAGCTCTTTTTCTTATTTCGTTCAAATTACATGGCGGTTTAACGCCGTATTTATCTAACAAGATGCTTACTTCCAATTGTTCATATATATCCTCAATATCTTCAATTTCTTTGAGGTGAATAGGAGAAACAATCATTTCATAGGTTTTATTTTGTATGGTCCGAAGAATCAAATAGAATGCATCGGTTTCAAGGCGTATACGCATCATGCTCTGATCGTCAAAGGGACGACATAAAGTACAAATGTCTAAATACAACCTTTTCTCCTTTTGAATTTCCCTCACCTCTTTACTCTCCTCTACGATTTCTTTGCCTAATACTCTGTGACATTTTATTTTATGGGTATAAACAAATTTTTATACAGAAT
>JASEHU010000255.1 GCA_030018635.1 bacterium | reverse complement strand
GAATTTATCCTCTTGTTTTACACAAGTTAGCTATTCACGGACACCACCGATAATTTTTGAGGGTAGAAACTTTAAAGTTAGAAATCTGAATTTGATGGAATTTTCGATTTTGGATTTTGGATTGAGGAATCTTATATCCTTAAATCAAAAATCATTAAAGAGGAGAAGGAATGGAGTACCATTCACCCAGGCATTTGCGTTTAGAAGAAGATTATAAAAAAATGCAGGAATTGGTGAAAAAAAGCCCATTTATCACCTTTGAGGTTTTGGGTGAATATCCACCAAACAGGTATATTATTTCTTATACTTGCAAAGGAATAAAATTGGATGATGTGAGCAAACAAGTAGTTTATATTAATTCTCATCAGATAGAAATCTATCTGCCGACTACTTATCCGAGAATTAAACCTAATCTGGAGTGGTTAACCCCAATATATCATCCCAATATAGGGACAAACAATCAAGTCTGTCTTGGTGGTTGGTCTCCTTCTGAAAGTTTAGATAGGCTTTGTGTCAGATTAGGGGAGATGATTCAATATAAAAATTTTGATGAATATGACCCGATAAATGCCAGTGCCGCTGCCTGGGCATTGAAAAATCATGATAAATTACCAATTGACTCTCGGCCATTAGAATCTGATGAACCTCAATTAAGTGGAGGATATGAAATAAAATTATCGTGAAATCAGGTGTCAGGTATCAGGAGAGATGAGGAAGGAGTCAGGATGAATAAGTTTTTCCCCTTGTCTTCTTCCTTACTCTCTTTACCTGACACCTGATACCTGAATGCTTACGAGGTATTTTAAAAATGGATAATCATAATTTAAAAGATGATGAAATATTAAAAGAAATTAAACTGACAGAAATAAAAGATGTGGCCAACCCTATCCCGGAAAAGATGCCTTTACATAATCCTAATTATAGTATTAGATTGTTGGTTGATAAGCCGGAACATACCTTAAAGGTATTTATTGCTATAGAAATAATGGAGGAGATTCTTGCTTATTCCAAAAAAGATGTTAGTCGGGAATTAGGCGGGGTATTACTCGGTAGTTATTGTCAGGAAAATAAGGTTAAATTTATAAAGATATCCGATTTTATCGAGGCAAAAAATACTCAAGGGGATAATACTCATATCAAGTTTAATCATGAGACATGGAATACTATTGAAAAAGAAAGGGACTTAAGGAGAATCTCACCTGAAAAACAAATGGTTGGTTGGTTTCATACTCATCCAGGTTGGGGAATATTCCTTTCTGAAGATGATTTGTTTATTCATCAAAACTTCTTTAATTTACCCTGGCAGGTAGCTTTTGTTGTGGACCCTCTCCAAAAAGAACAAGGATTCTTTGTCTGGGAAAATAATAAAATTATAACCTGTAGGGATTTTTATCTCTATACTACAAAAGATCGAGACAGCGAGTTGACATCTTTTCTGTATTCGTTTTATTCAGACAGAAAACTTAAACGGTAATCAGGATCATATATGACTTATAGGACATATATGACTTATAGAAAAAATAAAAATCTGTGTAATCTGTGGATTGTGAAATGAAAGGAGATAGTGATGCCCAAACTCGGAGTAAATGTTGACCATGTAGCTACAGTTAGACAAGCACGACTGGCTAAAGAGCCGAACCCAATAATTGCGGCTACAATTGCTGAATTGGCTGGAGTTGATTCTATTGTTGTTCATTTAAGAGAAGACCGCAGACACATCCAGGAACGAGATGTCAGGATTTTACGAGAGGTAATTACAACTAAGTTAAATTTAGAGATGGCCGCAACAGACTCAATGGTCCGATTTGCCCTGTCTTTAAAACCTGACCAGGTAACCTTAGTTCCTGAACACCGTGAAGAATTAACCACAGAAGGTGGATTAAATGTCATTGAAAATAAAGACCATCTATCCTCAGTAGTTAATTTATTACAAGAGGCAGGAATTGTGGTAAGTTTATTTATTGACCCGGATATTGCCCAGATAAAAGCCGCCTCAAAAATAAAGGTGAGAGCCATTGAATTACATACAGGAAATTACGCTAATGCAAAAAATCCCTTGCAGGCTCAAGAAGAATTAGAAAAATTAGAGGATACGGCTTCCTTTGCCATAAAACAAGGGTTAGTAGTCAATGCCGGACATGGACTAAATTATCAAAATGTTGTGCAGGTGGCCTCTATCCACGGCATAGAAGAGTTGAATATAGGACATTCAATTATCG
The DNA here is from genome assembly GCA_030018635.1 of bacterium. GTDB lineage: Bacteria > UBA9089 > CG2-30-40-21 > CG2-30-40-21 > SBAY01 > SBAY01. Next base: position 1,469 of record JASEHU010000255.1, on the reverse strand, counting down.
CCAGGGCTATTCTTACAGGCATGGATGAGGCGGTTAGAGCGATGTTGGAATTGGTCAGAAGGTAGTTCAAGATACGCCAAACCCGATACCGTGAGAAACGGAAGCCCGAACATGTTCGGGAAAATACCTTCAAACCAGTTGAGGCTTCCAATATCATTTGAGACTTCCAAAATAAAATAGAAAATCAGGTAATAGTTCAGCCACGAAGGCACAAAGACACAAAGGAAAAGAAACATTTGGTAATTCATAATATAGTATAACTAAAGGTGAAAGGGGGAACAGGGGGAAATGGAGAAAGAGTTTTGGAATTATTTTTAAAAGCAAACGAATTCAACCAATTAATTTTCTCCTCTTCTCCATAGTTCCCCATTTCTCCTTTTCTTACACAAATCTTAGTGCATTAGTGTCTTGGTGGCCTGAACTGTTACAAAATCAGGAGGAATTCAATAAATGTTAAAACCGGAAGATTTCTTCGATTTATCTAACTTTGAGCATAAGGCAATATTTGATAATATAGAATATGTTTGGGAGGTAATACCAAAGATTGAGGATTACATTAAACAAGTAATTCAGCAGGGAGGTAAGCCTTCTAAAATCTCAGGCGAGATAATGGATGGGGCGTATTTAATTGGGGATGACATTGTGATTGGCGAAGGAACTGTGGTAGAACCTGGGGCTTATATCAAAGGACCAACTATTATTGGGAAAAATACACAGGTCAGACAAGGAGCTTATGTTAGAGGGAGTGTTCTTGTGGGAGATAATTGTGTCGTGGGACATACAACGGAAATCAAAAATGCCATTATGCTAAATGGAGCAAAGGCAGGTCATTTTGCTTATATCGGCGACAGTATCCTGGGACAGGAAGTAAATCTGGGTGCGGGAACTAAATTGGCTAATTTTAAATTTGAAAATCTCGCCTTAACAGGTCAAGCCTCAACAAGGCAAGCCTCAACGAAGCAAGATTCAACGGGGCAAGCCTCAACGAGGCAAGCCTCAACGAGGCAAGCCTCTTCAATAACTATAAGGGTTAACGATAGAATATATGAAACAGGATTAAGAAAATTAGGCGGAATATTAGGGGATAGAACTGAAACGGGTTGTAATTCAGTAACCGGTCCCGGCACTCTATTAGGACCTAAATGTGTTGTTTATCCTAATACCACAATTAAAGGCTACTATCCGGCTAATTCAGTTATAAAATCCACACAAGGACTGGAAATAAATATACATAAAGGCTGAAGGTAGTGCCTCTTCAAGATTGTTTTTGTGGGTTGATTTCATTGCAAATTTATCATTGCAAATTGTAAATTTTAAATTTAAAACGGAGCTTCCCCCCTACCATTAACAAATTCCCTTTAAAGATGGGCGAGTTACGGCCTTAAACCTCCAATGTAACTACGAATATTTTATCGTAGTACTCCATGACACTTAAATTTGTGGGTTTTTCTCACACAAAGAACACAAAG
>JASEHU010000254.1 GCA_030018635.1 bacterium | reverse complement strand
CTCCTGAATTCTGACTACTGGAGCACCCACAATATCAAATGTTATGAACCACTATCAGTCAACAGAAGACAGGGGACAGAAGACAGAGGTCAGGTTTTCTGACCTCTGTCCTCTGTCTTCTGATTTCTCCCTTAACTACTGACAACTGATACCTGTACGCTTACATTTCATGAATCATTCTGCCATCTTCCTGATAACTATGCATGAGTTTTTACCTCCAAACCCAATGGAATTTGACAGGGCGATATTAACTATTTTTTCCCTGGCTTTATTGGGCACATAATCCAGGTCACATTCCGGGTCAGGATATTCATAATTGATTGTCGGGGGAATAATGCCTGTTTCAAGTGTTAAGGCACAAACGATTAATTCTACGGCACCGGTTGCCCCAATAGAATGACCAAGCATAGATTTAGTCGCACTTATCGGTATATGATATGCTTGTTGACCAAAGACCTGTTTGATAACAAAGGTTTCTATGCGGTCACCCAACGGGGTAGAGCTACCGTGGGAATTGATATAGTCTATATCTTCCGGTGATACATCTGCATCTTCTAAGGCTAATTTGAATGCCCTGACTAATTCTTTACCACCCGGTGCAGGGGCGACCATATGATAAGCGTCTGTGGTCATCGCATAGCCAATAACCTCTCCATAGATATGTGCCCCGCGAGCTTTGGCATGCTCAAGTTCCTCTAAAATGACAATCCCTCCTCCTTCACCAAGCACAAATCCATCCCGTTTGGCATCGAATGGCCTGCTTACTTTTGTCGGTTCATCAAACCGAGCAGATAAAGCACCCATAACTAAAAACGAAAGCAAGGTAATCGGTCGAATAGCCGCCTCGGCCCCTCCGGCGATGATTAATTCATGCCGACCATCTCTTATAGCCTTAAATGCCTGACCAATAGCATCGGTGCCTGCCGGACATCCGGTAGATATAGTTATACTTGGACCTTTTAATCCTAATTCTAAGGCTATTTCACTGGACAATGCCCCACCAAAGATATTTATGGCTAAGAAAGGACTTATCTTTGCAAATCCTTCTTTAATACATTTAGTTACCTGGTCCTCGGCAAATGATAATCCGCCTACCCCACCACCTATAATTACCGCAATCTTTTCCATATCTTCCTTATGTAAATCGAGATTCGCATCCTCTAAGGCAAGTTTAGCCGCGGTAATACCAAATTGACTTGCCCGACCAATACGATTTGCCGTCTTGCCCCCGATATAGTTTAGTGGATTAAAATCTTTGATTTCAGCGGCTATCTTTGTATTTAATTCTGAGGTATCAAAACTCGTTATTCGGCTAACCCCTGATTTACCGGCACATAACGCCTTCCAGAAATTTTCCTGACCAATTCCAATCGGACTGACCACGCCAAGGCCGGTAATGACGCATCTTCGTGGAGATTTGAGTCCCTGGTGTATCTTAGAAAATCTGATAATCTCCTCTCCACCGCTAACCTTAGCCTCATGAAGTGCCTTGTTGGCTTTATCCACAAGGTCTTTAGCCGTAGAAATATCATTAGAGAGAGCGGCCAGACCACAACTTGTGGTTAAAAATATATTTGTATTATCCTTCTGACAAAAGGGGTGATTTTTAATCTCGGTTTGAATCCGCTCGGCTAAGATACAAGCATCTTCTTCCTTTGATTCGGTTAAGATAAGGGCAAACTCATCCTCTCCTACCCTGATGAGAACATCCTCTTTGCGGATATAATGTAACAAAATATCCGCCATCTCCCTAATAACATCCTGACCCATTGTCTCCCCATACAGGTCTTTAAATCGGCTAAAATCATCGATATTCAATATAATAACCGCCAGCGGTCTATTTTTACGGGTAGCACGACTTAGCTCCTCATCCAATCTTGTCCACATATAGGTTCGATTGTGCAAGCCGGTTAATTCATCGATTTGGAATAATTGCTCCTTTTTTTCAATTAAATTGACCATATTTTTGGCTTTCTCAATTAAAGAGTAATGACTCACAATATCTTCCTTTAAAGAATCGATTAATACCCGTATCATTCTTCCAAAGGTAATAATTTCATTCTTTGGAATCCTTTTAATCTCCTTAAGTAAGGTTAAAGCCTTTGTTGAATCAACCCCTATTTCTTCCATATAATTCTTAAATTTCTCTTCCTCAACAGTATCGGTTAGTATTCCACTGCTGATAATAGCACCGGCAGGTTTTTGATGAAGGATAATAGGCATGGAAAAAATAGTCAAACCGGCATGGCAGGTAAAAATGGAAAAGCCCTGTTTTTGAGCCTCTTTGCCAAAGCAGCCTTCAAGATATGATGCCGTGCATTTTTGATAACCGAGATTTGAATCTAAGATAAGCTGACAAAAAGGTGAGGTATATTGCCTTTCTGAGACATTTTGGACAGCGTCATCAATAATTTGAATCCCGCCCCCAATCGTCTTATCACAAAGATAGGCAATCTCTTCCCATTTATTAAACAGGTCTAATAATTGCCATAATTGCGGCATAGAATCGGTTTTTTCCATTTGTCCATCCTTTTTTATAGGTCATATAGGTTCTTTTAAAAAACCTCTTTTACTGCAAACTGAAAGCCTTTTAAGACTAAGGAAGAAAGTGTATCCTGTGCTTTAAATACACCATAAGTTTCATATCCTGTTTGAGTTACACTGCCATGGCTACTCTTCTGTTTGAAGAAATTTTACTTTCTAAATGAATACCATACAAGTGAATTACTTCAGAAAGGTAATCTTGTTCCGGCTCAGGGATAATATCACCATCTTCAAGGGCTGTTTCAATCCAGCATCTTTTGGCATCCTCAATCATTATCATAGATTCTTCCCTTGTTTTTCCATGAGACATACATCCATCAAGTTCAGCAATTCGAGATTCATAGATACCATCTTCATTCTTCCTCATAATAACGGTGTAAGGCAAGTCTAAATAATAAAAAATATTCTTCATTCTGATTTTGCCTCCTTTTCAATAAATTCCAATGCCTTTTTAACATAACATTCCACTACAGGATTATGTTTAGGGACAGTAAGAATCGAATATCCTTTTTTATAGGTGTAATGACTTGAACCACTTTTGGGTTTTCTTAGCTTAAATCCCACCTTTTTCAATACCTTATCCAGAACTTCAAACCGAACATTTTTGGGATTATTTCTTATTCTCTCAATATCTTTGTTTTTCTTAAGTCTCACCTTTTCCCCTCAACCTTTGTTTTAATTCCCTTTAATGTTTCTTCAGCCATCTTTTTAACAATTCTGGCAACAATCAGTCTGCCAATCAAATTTCCAATCAACGGAATCTTTTTATACTCAAAATCGTGGATTAAGATTATCTTCACCCCCTCCTTGGTATCTTCAAAGAGCCATTGGATTTGCATCCCTTTTATTGGTCCTTCTAATTGTTCGGCCTGAATAGATTTAAGGGGGGTAAGCGTTACGCAGGATTTCCATTTAACCGTTTTTTCCCCCACCTGACCTAATCGCTCGACAATCATTTTATTTCCATCACGGTTGACTACCTTTACTTCCTTGTAGGAGGGAATAAATTCAGGGTATTTCTCCATATCAGCCGCTACTGAAAATACCCTGTCTATGCTTGCCTTGATTAGTATTGAATTTACTGTTCGAATCATTCTGCCACCTTTCCATATACCTATAGTAGTGGGTCATTCCATTTGATATTGGAGGTATCTATGATAGAATCCAGGAGT
>JASEHU010000253.1 GCA_030018635.1 bacterium | reverse complement strand
ATGAATTTATCCTCTTGTTTTACACAAGTTAGCTATTCACGGACACCACCGAAAATAAGAGGAGGATATCGATGGCAAAAAAAGTTTTAGTTATAGATGACCAGTTATTTATTCTAAGAGTAATTGAGAATAAATTAAAAAGTGGCGGTTTAGAGGTTATTACAGCTGTTGATGGTGTAGAAGGATTAAAAAAGGCATTCGAAGAAAAACCGGATTTAATTATAACAGATATTATGATGCCTAATTTAGATGGCTTTGGGGTATATCAAGAATTACAGAAAAATCCACAAACCAAAAAAATCCCTATTATCTTTCTGACAGCAATGGGTGAAGAAAGAGAGGAATTAAAAGAACTGGGCCCAGTCGCAGTTATTACTAAACCTTTTAGCCCAAGACAAATGTTAAATACAGTTAATTCTATGTTAAACCTGCCGCTGAATTAGGTATCAGGTGTCAGGTATCAGGTAAATCAGAGAAAAACTCCTTCCTTTCTCCTCCCTACCTGATACCTGACACCTGAATGCTTACAAAAAGGTAATATATTTATGGCACAAACATTAGCAGAAAGGATTATTTCATTAAATGTAGGCAGAGAGGTTAAGGCAGGGGATTTTGTTGTCGTAGATGTTTCGCTTTGCTTGACTCAGGATGGGACAGGACCATTAGCTGTTCGACAGTTGCAAAAAATGAATTTGGAAAAGGTTGCCAATCCACAAAAGACGATATTTTTTATTGACCATGCCGCACCAAGTCCAAAAATGGAATTATCCAATGACCATCAGTTTTTACGCAATTTTGCTAAAAAAACAGGTATCCAGTTATCCGATGTAGGCGATGGTGTTTGTCATCAGATAGTTGCCGAAAAATACCTTAATCCAGGCGATATTTTAATTGGTGCGGATTCTCATACCTGTATGGGAGGTGCGCTCTGTGCCTTTGCTACCGGTATGGGTTCAACGGATGTGGCCATTGGCATTGCCCTCGGTAAAACATGGTTTAAAGTCCCCCGAACATTTAAAATTCAACTCGAAGGCGAATTTCCAAAAGCCACCTCTGCCAAAGATGTAATTTTACATTTGATTGGATTGATTGGTGCAGACGGGGCAACATACGCGGCATTAGAATTTACCGGTGAAACTATCAAAAACATGGATATGAGTGCTCGGTTAACCCTCTCAAATATGGCCGTTGAGTCTGGGGCAAAGGTAGGGTTAATAGCCTCAGATAATAAAACTTATGAATTCATGCGCGAACACAATCGTGAAGATAAATTTAAGAAAATCTGGGCAGATGAAGATGCAGAATACGAAAGGAAGATTAAACTTGATGTTTCAAGCCTTACACCAATGGTTTCATGCCCTCATACCGTAGATAATGTCAAATCTGTCGAGGAACTAAAAGATGTGCAGGTTGATCAGGTGCTTATCGGTACCTGCACTAATGGTAGGATAGAGGATTTACGGATTGTCGCCAGGATATTAAAAGGCAAAAAGGCAAAAACAAGGTTATTAATTACCCCTGCCTCCCGAAAGGTTTTTCTTCAAGCCATCCGTGAAGGTCTATTGGAAATATTCATTGAATCAGGGGCAACAATAAATCCACCGGGCTGTGGTCCCTGTGTCGGTGTGCATCAAGGGATATTAGGCGATAAAGAGGTCTGTTTATCGACTCAAAACAGGAATTTCAAAGGTAGAATGGGTAATCCGGAAGGATTTATCTATTTAGCCTCTCCGGCTACTGCGGCCGCTACAGCTCTCACCGGCCAGATCACCAATCCTAAAGATTATCTATAATATTAGAATGGAGGTAGGAAGAAAATGACCTTTCAAGAGATAATATTAAATCTGCAATCTTTTTGGAAAGGGCAGGGGTGTTTAGTTACTCAGCCTTATGATATTGAGGTAGGGGCGGGGACTTTTAATCCGGCGACATTTTTGCGGGTATTAGGTCCTGAGCCGTGGAAGGTAGCTTATGTTGAGCCTTCCCGCAGACCTACTGACGGTAGATACGGCGAAAACCCTAACCGCTTACAACATTATTACCAGTTTCAGGTAATTATTAAACCCGCTCCGGATAATATTCAACAGACTTACCTTAATAGTCTTGTCGCCCTGGGAATAAAGCCGTTAGAGCATGACATAAGGTTTGTTGAGGACGATTGGGAATCCCCTACCTTAGGTGCCGCAGGGTTAGGTTGGGAGGTTTGGTTGGATGGGATGGAGGTAACCCAGTTCACCTATTTTCAACAGGTAGGGAGTTTGCCGCTTGAACCTATCTCGGTCGAACTCACTTACGGCTTAGAGCGAATTGCCATGTATCTCCAGGGTAAAAATTCGGTATTTGATATAGAATGGGGGCAGGGGATTAGATATGGTGAGGTGCATCATCAGACTGAGGTAGAATTTTCTAAGTATAATTTTGAGGCGGCAAATGTGAAGATGCATTTTAAATTATTTGGAATGTATGAAAAAGAGGCTATTAGATTGATAAAAAAAGACATGGTATTTCCTGCTTATGACTATGTCCTGAAATGCTCCCATACCTTCAATATCTTAGATGCCCGAGGGGCAATTAGTGTTACCGAGCGGACAGGTTATATTGCCAGGATACGGAATCTGGCCAGGTTATGTGCCCAGGGATATATCAAAATCCGCCAGAAAATGGATTTCCCACTTTTGTAACCGTTATTCTTCCCTCTGTTCCCCAATGTAGATATGTCGTTCAAGCAGTCTATCATAATCAGCCCAGTTTTTATCCTTCTCCTTTTCAATTATCTGAATGAATCTATTCACCTGGGCATCAAGATTATCTGCATAATGGAGGGCACAAGCCTCAAGGGTCTTTGGTTTTTTAGGACTACCCCATTCATATTCGCCATGATGACTTAACAGTAGATGGGACATACGCATCTTAAGATCTTTTGGAAACCCGGAAATTGCCTCCATTTTTTCCCTGACTACCCTTTCTCCCATGACAATATGCCCGATTAATTTTCCTTCATCTGTATAATCAAGCATCCTGGCAAATCTTAATTCTTCCATCTTGCCAATATCATGCAAAACAGCACCGGTAAGTAGAAATTCACGGTCTATTTGAGGAAATATTTCACAAACCACTTCACACATCTTTATAACCTCATAAGTATGCTCGACCAATCCACCCAAGTAGCAGTGGTGTAAAGATTTTGCCGCCGGACTTTTTTTGAATAAAGAAACAAATTTCTCATCCTCAAGAAATGATACCAGAAGAGATTTTAAATAAGGATTTTGGATAGCCATAGATTTAATATAATCAAATAATTTATCCACATCCTTTGAGGTTTTGGGTAAAAAATCACCTGCCTCATATTCATCTACCTTCAAAAGGTTAGTTATCTTTAATTGAGGTTTATCATTGTATAATTCAACTCGGCCATCTAATAAAACAACATCCCCTTCTTCAAATTTCAAGGCAATTTCCTCTGCCTTATCCCATACCTTTGTTTCCATCTGGCCTGTTTTATCGGCAACAAGAAGTGTCAGAAACTTACCGGGTTTATTCTTGAAATCCCGCAGTTGCTTCTTCTGCACCATAAATTGACTTCTGACCACATCCCCATCTTTTAAATCGGCAATAAATTGTTTTGGCATACAAACCTCCTCATTTTTTAGGTGGTGTCCTATTATAGCGGCATCTAAAAAAGTATAAAAAGGGGGATTATTCATTGCAAATTTATCATTGCAA
>JASEHU010000252.1 GCA_030018635.1 bacterium | reverse complement strand
AACAGGTTTGAAACCTGGAACTTGGTTGATGGATTGAGAGTTTTCACACAATCTGTCGATAGACCTTTAACCCCTGATAAAATTCTTCAATAATCACCTTCAATATAGAAATAATCGGTATAGTTAAAAGCATACCCCATACCCCCAGTAATTGTCCACCGGTTAAAACCCCAAAGACAATCAATAATGGATGTAATTTAACACTCTGAGCGACTACTGTTGGACATATTAAGGCATTATCTATAAGTTGGACTATAATCAATACCACAATTATCCCTATGATTAAGATGGGTTGAGAAGATAATAAGGCAACGGCTATCGCCGGAATAGTCCCCATTGCAGGACCAAAATATGGAATTAGAATGGATATTCCCATTATTATCCCAAGAATGATATAATAATCCAACCCGATAAGATAAAGTCCAATTATATAAAGGATAGAGACGATAAGGACATCTAATAATTGTCCTCGAATGAAATTAGTAATCTGAATGTCAATCTTGTTCATTAGATTTAATGATGTCTCAAAATACCTGTTTGGAACTAAGGCAATAAATGCCTTTTTGAGCCTCCTGCCATCCTTTAAAAGAAAAAATGTAATCAAAGGAACTAAAATTATAAGAGAAAACAAAGAAAAGAAATTAAAGATAAAAGAAAGGATAGAATCTAAAAGATTAGATATTACTACCTCAGTTTTTGAAGAAAGTTTTGAGGCAAATTCTTTACCTTTAAAAATAGAAAGATGGCTTTCAAGGTATCTTTTGGAATAAACCTCTACTTCCTTTAGTTGAGAAATGTATTTAGGTAGATTTTCTTTTGTTTCTCTAATCTGGTCGGAAAGTATAGGAAAAAAATAAATTGCTATAATAGTAAAAAGCAAAATGATTGATAGATAAAGGATAACCACGGCCGATGTTTTTCCCAGACCTCTTTTTTCCATTTGGTCAACCAGAGGATTTAATAAATAGACAAGGAGAATAGAGATAACAAAAGGAAGGATAGCACTGCGACATACAAACAATAAAAAAATACCTATTCCTAAAAACACTATTAAGTAAAGAATTAATTTACTATTTTTAGTTTCACCCGTTATCATATTTAAGCCCTCATAAAAGTAAGTGAATAGTGGATAGTGAATAGTGGATAGTGAATAGTGAAAAGGAATTTTCTCTTTCTTTCTACTATTCACTATTCACTTTTCACTTTTCACTTACTTTCTACTTTTCACTTTTCACTAACTTTGTGAAATTAAAAATATACCAATACAGATAATGCCTACCCCTATCCATCTTGTAAGCGGGACATGTTCCTTCAGGATAAATTTAGAGGATAAAACTATTATAACATACGCCAGACTAAGCATCGGATAGGCATAGCTTAAATCTGCATTTTGTAATATCCTCAACCAGAGGAGTGCACTGACTATAAAAAGCAAAAATCCAACGATTACCCTTGGAGTGCTAAATATTCTAATTAACTCTAAAGGAATAGGTTGACCGGAAGGTTTGCCTACTCCGGTTTTTAATAGTAACTGTGCAATGACGACCATAAAAACACAGGTGAAAATACCAACTAATATTGACATGATTTTTCCTCCTTTTTTCTCTAACTTTGCGAGACTAAAGATACACCTATACAAATTATCCCTACCCCTATCCAGCGAATAAGGACCACCTGTTCATGGAATAAAAAGCAAGAGGCAATGACTACCAATACATAGGCTAAGCTAACCATTGGATAGATATAACTCAGATGTCTTCTTTGGAGTAATAAAAGCCATAAACAAGAACTGGCTAAATAAAACAATCCTCCTACTATAACCAAGGGATTAGTTAGCATTTCAAGATAATTAGTTAATAAAGATTGTGAAGTGTCCGAGTGCATAACCCCTGATTTTAATAACAATTGTCCTGCTACCCCCATACCAATACATATGAGTACTACTAAGAAAAACCGCATAATTTTTACCCCCTTAATTAAATTTTGGATTTTCGATTTTCGATTTTCGATTTCTTCAATCCAAAATCGAAAATCACGATATTGGCTTCCAGTAGATAATAATTAAAACTGCAATGAGCCACAGAATTATATTTATAAATAACGGCTTATCCTTTATCATATCTACATCAGGACTACCACCTACACCTTTCTGATGGACAAGATAAAGATAGCGAAAGATTCCATAAATGACAAAAATAATGGTAATAGGTAAATAAGGGGCATCAAGTTTTTTTTGAACCTCAGGGGAACAGGCATAAAAAGAATAGGCAATTAATGTTGACCCGGTAACCGCGGCAATCATCTCATCAATAAATGCTGGGGTATATTCCTTTAAAATAGCCCTGTGAGCGATTGCCCCTTCTTCCAAAAGCACCAATTCATGTCTTCTCTTACCTAAGCTTATAAATAGGGCTAAAAGCATTGTGCAACCTATTAACCAGGGTGAAATTACTACTGGGATAATTACTGCCCCGCCCACAACACGAAAAACAAATCCTGTTGATAAAGCTAAAACATCTAAAATAACTATGTTCTTTAAAAACAAAGAATAACTAACAGTTAAAAGAAAATATCCTGAAAGGACAAAGCCAAATTGGCAACTTAACAAAAAAGATGCAAACAGGGTAATAATTACTAACCCAATTGATAACGATAACGCGGGTAATACCTTCACTTTCCCAGCGGCAATAGGTCGCTCTTTTTTCTTAGGATGAATCTTATCTCTTTCTTTATCCATTATGTCATTGAATATATACCCACATCCTGAGATAATGCAAAAGCAGATAAAGGCAAAACCGGTTTTTAATATTGCATCAGAATTATTTAATTTTTGAGCAAAAATAATAGCGGCAAAGACCATCAAATTCTTTATCCATTGTCTTGGCCTCATTACCTTAATAAATTCTTTTACCATAATAATTAATTATACCATATTTTTTTATTTTAATCAAGAAATAATTACAAAAAATTGCAACCGCTCAGTGATTGGTGTAAAAAGTGGAGATTAGGTGGAGATAAACTTGAGATTAGGTGGAGATTGGTAAAGAAAACAATAAATCTCTACCTAATCTCTACCCATCTCTACCCCACCGTTAACTGAGCGGTCACAAAAAATTTCCCTTTTCTCTAAAATCCTTTAATAATCTTTTTACATCATTTGAAGCACTGCGAGAAACTATATTCAAGACAAAGAAAAGGACTGAAAACTGCCAGCAATCATCAGGACCTACAACTAGCCCTGAATGAACATCCTCTGCCTTTTCTAACTCATCCTGGAAATGTTTTACCGCCTTTTCCAAATTACCTTCATAAATATCAATTGAATAAGTTTCATTAAGGTATTTAAAGGATGGGAAAGTTACCCCTCTTAGTAATAGAAAAGCCCTGAAGGAATCTTTATCGATATGATACGACTCTTCAAAATCAAATCCTTCAAATTGCGGAAAATTAGGTGGTAGAATAATTGAAGCCTCATGAACTAAAATCTTTCCCTTACGAACTACGGTATCACCAATATTAACCCCGGACTCTGCTAAAAATATATAGGGCAAATCAGTTGGTTTAAATGTAAATAATTGACTTATGCGATGTCTTACTATTTCAGTTTCTTTAATTGCCCTTTGCCATTTTTCCTCTAAATTCATTTATAAATTATCCCTTTTAATCCACAATTTACAATCTAATGGTTCATAACATTTGATATTGTGGGTGCTCCAGTAGTCAGAATTCAGGA
>JASEHU010000251.1 GCA_030018635.1 bacterium | reverse complement strand
AAACTTCATAATTCTACATTCTACATTCAATATTCTACATTCAATATGTCCTAACTGATGTCTAATGTCTGATGTGTTAAAAGGAGTTCGCAGAATAATGGATTTAAAAAAAATTGTTGATACCCCGGCAGAATGGTTAAATAATACGGGTGCCCATGCGGATATTGTTATCAGCACACGGGTAAGGTTAGCTCGCAATCTCGAGGGGATACCATTTACCAATTGTGCCAGAGAACCTGAGATTAACAAGGTCATCTCAGAGGTAAAAAATGCGGTTAAAAATAATCCCTATCTGACCAATGCAAGTATGATAGATTTAAGCCAGGTAAATAATTTAGTCAAACAATTTTTAGTCGAGCGACACCTGATTAGCCGTGAATTAGCCGAAAATAAAAAAGGTGTGGTTTTTGTAGGTGATAAAGAGCTGATAAATATTATGGTCAATGAAGAAGACCATCTGCGGATACAAACCTTTTCTTCCGGATTAGAACCGGTGAGGACATGGCAGATGATTAACCAGGTAGATGATGAATTATCTAAATCATTAAAATATGCCTATTCATCGAATTGGGGTTATTTGACTGCCTGTCCAACCAATGTGGGCACCGGCATGCGCACATCGGTGATGATACATCTACCGGCACTCGATATTACTAAACAGATACGAAAAATACTCCATGCTATCTCCCAGGTAGGATTGGCTATTCGTGGGCTTTATGGTGAGGGAACAGAGGCGCTGGGTGATTTCTTCCAGATATCTAATCAAATAACGCTTGGTAGGAGTGAGGAGGAAATAACGGAAAATATAGAGAGAATCACTAACCAGATTATTGGTCATGAGCAAAAGGCACGAGAGTCGTTGATGAAGGAAATTCGAATTCAATTAGAAGACCAGATTCTGCGCGCTTATGCTACCTTAGCCTATGCCAGGGTTATTTCCTCAAAAGAGGCTTTAGAACTTCTGTCATTAGTCCGCCTGGGTGTAGGCATCGGATTAATCAAAGAGGTTTCATTAAAGGTGATAAATGAGTTGTTGGTTCTTTCTCAACCGGCGAATGTGCAATTATTAGCCGGTGAGGTTTTAACTAATCCGGCTCGTGATGTCAGACGAGCGATTATAATTCAACAAAAATTATTCAGGGAGAAAATGAAGTAAGGTATCAGGTATCAGGTATCAGGTAAAGAGGGGGGAGGAATTAGAGAAAAACTCCTATTTCCTCTCTCCCTGATACCTGATACCTGATACCTGATACCTAAATTATTAATAATGAGGTGAAAAAATGTTTGAACGATTTACCGAAAGGGCAAGAAGGGTATTACAATTAGCCCAGGAAGAGGCAAAACGGCTTGGCCATGACTACCTGGGGACAGAACATATCCTCCTTGCATTAGTCAGGGAGGGAGAAGGGGTAGCCGCAGAGGTATTGAATAGCCTGGGTGTCAGCCTTGAGGCTATCCGAATAGAAATAGAAAAGCAAGTTCCCCCGGGAGGAAATTTGCTTACTATCGGGGATGTCCCCTTTACCCCTCATTCTAAAAAGGTATTGGAATTGGCTGTAGAGGAGGCAAAAGCCCTACATCACAATTATATCGGGACCGAGCACCTGTTATTAGGTTTGATTCGAGAGGGAGAAAGTGTAGGGGCAAGGGTCTTGACCGCCTTAGGTGTAAATTTGAACCAGGTTAGGGATGGGGTAATCAAATTATTAAGTGGGGCTATACCCTCAGGTGCCGTTGGAGCAGGGGCAGCGGGTCAAAAAAAGACGACCACGCCTGTCCTGGATGCCTTTTCCCGTGATTTAACGGCATTGGCCAAGGATGATAAATTAGACCCGGTGGTTGGCCGCGAGGACGAAATAGAACGGGTAATTCAAATATTATCCCGCCGGAAAAAGAATAATCCTGTTTTGATAGGTGACCCGGGTGTCGGTAAAACAGCCATTGTCGAAGGGTTGGCTCAAATGGTCATCAGCGGAAAAATCCCTGAGGTATTGGCTAATAAACGGGTCTTATGTTTAGACTTAGCCGGTATTGTCGCCGGAACTAAATATCGGGGTGAATTCGAAGAGCGTCTGAAACGAATAATGAACGAAATTAAACAATCGCCAGAGGTGATTATGTTTATAGATGAGGTGCATACCTTAGTTGGTGCCGGTGGGGCAGAGGGAGCAATAGATGCCTCAGCCATTTTAAAACCTGCCTTAGCCCGGGGTGAATTACAGTGTATTGGCGCTACGACCTTAGATGAATATCGAAAATATATCGAGCGGGATGCCGCCCTAGAACGCAGATTTCAGACAATTATGGTTGATGAACCCTCCGTCGAGGATACTATTGAGATTTTAAAGGGACTGAGGGATAAATATGAGGCACATCATCGGGTAAAATATGAGGATGTGGCTTTAGATGCCGCGGCTAAACTCGCCAATCGATACATAGCCGATAGATTCTTGCCGGATAAAGCCATAGATTTAATGGATGAAGCCGGGGCAAAGGCACGAATCAAGGTGATGACTAAACCACCAGACCTTAAGGATTTAGAAAAGGAATTAGAGCAAATTATCAAGGAAAAAAATGCCACTGTCTCCTCACAAGAATATGAGAAGGCGGCTGATTTACGCGATAAAGAAAAAGACATCCGCAAAAGGATAGAAGAAACCAATAAGAAATGGGAAAGTGAGCATCAGGAGGAGACTACCAATGTTATCAACAAGGAAGATATTGCCGATATTGTCTCCAAATGGACAGGTGTGCCGGTATTCAAATTGATAGAAAAGGAATCCGAGAAATTATTACGCATGGAAGAGGATATTCATAAGCGGGTTATTGGTCAGGATGAGGCAATTTCAGCCCTGTCCAGGGCAATGCGTCGGGCAAGAACCGGGCTAAAAGACCCAAAAAGACCTATGGGTTCGTTTATCTTCCTTGGGCCTACTGGTGTAGGCAAAACAGAACTGGCTAAGGCATTGGCTGAATTCTTGTTTGATGATGAAGAGTCGCTTATTCAGATTGATATGTCGGAGTTTATGGAGAAATTCGCTGTCTCCAGATTAGTTGGTGCTCCCCCAGGATATGTGGGTTATGAAGAAGGAGGAGAATTAACCGAAAAGGTAAGAAGAAAACCTTACTCAGTCATCCTCCTGGATGAAATTGAAAAGGCTCACCCGGATGTATTCAATATCCTTTTGCAGGTATTCGAAGATGGGCATCTGACGGATAACCTTGGTCATACGGTGGATTTCAGAAATACGGTGATAATTATGACCTCTAATGTTGGGGCAAGGGACATTTTTGAGGCAAAAGATATAGGCTTCCGCAAGGCTACGGCTGAGAAAACCTATGGTGATATCAAGGATAAAGTTCTTTCAGAGATGAAGAAGATGTTTAATCCTGAGTTTTTAAACCGGATTGATGATACTATTGTCTTTCATCCATTAAGCACGGAAGATGTGAAACAGATTGTTACCTTGATGGTTGACAGGCTGAATGAGCGATTAGAGGAGCAAAATATAGAGCTTGAATTAAGTGAGGATGGGGTAGCCTTCTTATCGGAAAAAGGCTATGACCCGGCCTATGGTGCCAGACCACTGAGAAGGGCTATTCAAAAATATATTGAAGACCCCTTATCAGAAGAACTCCTTAAAGCCAAATTCCAAAGCGGCGGGAAGATATTGGTTAAAAAGGAAGAGGATAAACTAATATTTGAAGAAAAGGGTGGTGTCCATGAATAGCTAACTTGTGTAAAACAAGAGGATAAATTCATTT
>JASEHU010000250.1 GCA_030018635.1 bacterium | reverse complement strand
GCCCTCCGTAATCTTTGATGTGTTAAAGGTGTACTATTGGGATCAAGGCATAGTATTGACCCCGCACCAACAAGAATGTTCTTAGAAAACTTACTCATATTACCTCCTATAATGTAGTGAAAGTGAAAGATTACTTAAGACTGATAGAAATTTGTTCTTTGGGTATTTTAGTTTCTTTTGCTTATACCGTACCTATTTTACCAAAAATTTTATCACATGTCAACAAAAATTAACAAAAATAAAAATAGGACAACTCAGTCACATCGTAACCCCCTACGACAGACGGAAGAGGGACACATTCCATATATTTTAGCATTTTAACAAAATTTACTCGACAAAAGAGAAATGGTGTGTTATAATAGAACAGTAAAAATAGGTTTAAGTAAAGGGTCTTGAATTGTGAATTAGTATTCGCATTTTGAATTATAAATTAAAAGAATATTAATTCACAATTCAAGATGCGCCCGACCTTCGTTTTTATAATGCAGTAAAATAAAAACTGCCAATAGGCAGTATAATCTAAGGTTAGCGGAATTGGAGATTATGAATGGAATCTGCCTATTCAATCAATGGCGTGCCAATACGACTCACTTATGAAAGGTGGTACCATATTGTTGAAAACCATGATGAGTTGGCAAGCTACTTCTATGAAGTGCTTGACACGGTAGCGAAGCCAGAATTTATTGTTCGTGGAAACAAAGGGACTTTGAAAGCTGCGAGAAATATCGGAAGGGGGAAGTGGTTGGTAATAGTCTACAGAGAACTGTCGAAAAATGATGGCTTTGTGATTACTGCCTATCTGCTCGATACTAAACCAAAAGGAGAAATAATGTGGCAACAGTAATAACCAAGAAAACAGCGGATTTTATCGGTGATTGTGTTGCAGTGGCAACCGATATGCTGAAATTACCGACACAGCATGTGTGGCTGGATTATGATAGGGAGGCAGATGTACTCTATATGAGTTTTTGCAAACCACAGCGAGCTACTACGACGATTGAAACGGATGACGATATATTGATACGAAAAGATGGAAAAAACATTGTTGGTTTGACGATATTAAATGCGAGTAGTAGACAATAACAAGGATTTCGCTAACCAAGCGATGCACCTGACCGCCAACAGGAGGACGGGAGAGGTACACATCCCACATTTTAGCATTTTAGCAAAATTTACTCGACAAAAGAGAAGTGGTGTGTTATACTACTGGACTTTCAAGATTTAATTTCAGGGGACAGCCGTTTGAGTTTTAATGTTTTCTTTGGGCATTTGGATTTGATTTGGCATTTGGATTTTGATATTTGGACTTTATGAGATAAGGAAAGTTAAATAAAGTAGAGTTTGTCCCTTGTTAATTTTTATACGGTTATAAGTTTTGCAGAAGTCTAAGGAGGTATGTATGAAAAAAGAGGCTAAAAAGACACAGGATATCTTCAAAACACTTTGTGAGATTGGCAAGGACTTGTCTGCAACTATGGATTCAGACGAACTCCTGACCAAGATTATGGAAGGGGCTAAACAAATCTGCGATGTCCGGGCAGACTCAATTCTGTTACTTGACAAAAAGAAGGAAGAACTTTATTTTAGAATCGCTCTGGGCGAAAAAGGAGAAGAGATAAAAAAGGTTGTTTTACCCGTAGGAGAAGGAATTGCCGGCTGGGTGGCTAAAAGTGGACAACCTTTGATTGTTAATGATGTTAGTCTTGACCCAAGATTCTCTAAAGCGGTGGATGAAAAAACTAAACTTAAAACCAAATCGATTCTTTGTGTACCGATAAAATTTAAAGAGGAAATACTGGGTGTTATCGAGGTATTGAATAAATCCAATGATAAGGAATTTACGGCGGAAGACCTGCAATACCTGACGGTCTTAGCCTCTCAGGCGGCTGTGGCCTTAAATAATTCGCTGTTAATGGATGAACTCCATAATTTTTTTGTTAATACGATTGAGATTTTGGTTATGGCCATTGAGGCGGTAGAACCAGAATCTAAAGGACACGCTGTTAGAATAGCCCGATTGGCTACTGCTATGGCTCGCCAGCTGAAATTTAATCAGAAGGATTATGAAGACCTCTACTACGCGGCTTTAATCCATGATATTGGCAAACTTAAAATAGAAGAGCCAAAACAATTTCATCCTATCATTGGAGCAGAAATGGTTAAGGAGATAAAATTACTCCTGGGAACGATTCCTTTAATTAAATCTCATCATGAACATTATGATGGAAAGGGTTATCCTGAGGGATTAAAAGGGGATATGATTCCTGTAGGTGCAGGTATTTTAGCCATAGCTGAGGATTTTGAAGAACAATTCTTGAATATGAGAATTATGGATAGGGGTATATTTGCAGAGATGAAGAAAAGATTTTTATCCGATGCCAATATGCGGTATGCCCCAGAGGTTATTTCTGCCTTTGCCGAGGTAATGATTTTATCGACAGATATCTATGATTTTCTGTAATTGATGTAGAAATTAGAAATTGGAAATTGGAAATTAGAAAAAGGAAAGGAAGTCACATTTATTTTTCCTTCCAATTTCAAATTCCTATATTCTAATTTCCAATTAATGGATAAAACAAATATAAGAATTATGATTAAAGAAGTAAATGTAAGTCAAATATTAATAGGTGGTAATAACCCTTTGGTGCTGATTGCCGGCCCTTGTGTAATTGAGGATAAGGATATTTGTTTTCAAATAGCTCAACGGCTTATTCAGATAACCAACCAACTTGATTTACCTTTTATATTCAAGGCATCTTACGATAAAGCCAACCGCAGTTCTATCCATTCTTATCGAGGACCAGGTTTAGAAACTGGTTTAAGTATATTAAGACAAGTCAAGGAAAGATATGATATTCCTATTTTAACTGATGTCCATTGTACCCACGATGTCAAAAAGGTAGCTTCGGTAGCGGATATAATCCAGATTCCGGCATTTTTATGTCGACAGACAGACCTTATCTTAGAAGTAGCCAAACACGCTAAGGTAATCAATGTCAAGAAAGGACAATTTATGTCCCCACACGATATGAAAAATGTCATTGAAAAAATCACCTCTGTAGGTAATGAAAATATCCTTTTGACCGAAAGAGGAAGCTGTTTTGGATACAATAATTTAGTTGTTGACTTTCGGGCAATCAGAATAATGAAATCCTTTGGGTATCCGGTGATTTTCGATGCTACTCATTGCGTTCAATTACCGGGAGGAGCAGGGATTAGTTCTTCTGGAGAGCGTGAATTTATCCCTTATCTTACCCTGGCCGCAGTATCTGTTGGTTGTGATGGTTTATTTATGGAGGTTCATCTCCAGCCTGAAAAGGCACTGTGTGACGGACCGAATATGCTCAGTCTGGATGAATTACCCGCACTTCTAAAACAAGTAAAGGCGGTTAGGAAGGTAATAGGGGAGGAAGTGAATAGTGAAAAGTGAAAAGTGAAAAGTGAAAAATGGAGAGAAAACATTACCTTTTCACTTTTCACTATTCACTTTTCACTATTCACTATTTCTCAAGTAAGTTAATTATTTGGTTAAGAGCCTTGATTATCTGTTTTAGCCGGTTAAAAAGCATGGCGGATAACGAAAAAGCCCAGATAAAAAATAATGTCCAGATAGTCAGGATGATATAAAACATATATTGTTCTTCCATAATTTAATCACCTCTTTTTGCTTACTATACACAATTTAGACAATAAAGTCAAGAAAAAATTTACAAAGGCAGCAATTCTCATTATGAAAATGTGTAAGCAATGAGAAGTGGAGAATAGGGAGAA
>JASEHU010000024.1:5732-13741 GCA_030018635.1 bacterium | reverse complement strand
AAAAGGGAGGTGGAGGCCTATTTTGGCCGTCGTCCAAAAGTAGCCACACCCAAATGAATTAGGAGAGATAAAAGATGCGAGGGCAATTGAATCTTTAATTAGAATTTTAGATGATAGCGATGTGTCTGTTCAAAATGCTGGGATAAAAGCTTTAGCTAAGATAGGCAAACCTGCGGTCAAACCTTTGATTCTTGCTTTGAAGACAGGTGTATCACCTGGTAATAGACCACAAAAATTTATAGAAAAGGCATTAGCTGCCATAAAAGATGTGCAGGGATTTGAACCTTTAGTTGCGATATTAAAGGAAGAAGAACCTTATGTTCGACAAAAAATGGTAGAAATACTTCAAAAAGTAGATGATCCTTCTCTCATTGACTATTTAATTCCTCTTTTGAAAGATAAAAATGCTTGGGTGCGACAAAATTTCGCATCTCTGATGAGAGGAAGAAAAGATGTGCGTGTTATTCCTTATTTAACTGAACTTTTGAATGATAATGACCCGAATGTCCAAATAGAAGCAATTTTGGCTTTAGCGGACATAAAAAATCCTCAGGTTGTTGAACCTTTAATTTCTGCTTTAAAGGATGAAAATATAGATGTTCGATGGACGGCAATAGTATCATTAGGAAAAATAAAAGATTCGCGTAGTGTTGAACCTTTAATTGTTACTTTGAAGGATAAAAATTCCAGAGTGAGAGAAAATGCCGCGATTATGCTCGGAGAAATTGGAGATACTCGAGCCATAGAGCCTTTGACAGCTTTATTAAATGATGAAAACCCTCAAGTTAGAGAAATGGCAAAATATGCCTTAATAAAGATAAAATTTCAAAGCTATTGAGGGAATAGATGAAAATAACTCTAAAAAGGAAAGGATATGATGGAAAAAATTACTCAACCAAAATCTACAATAAAGATTATTTTACTTATAGTTTTTGTTATCTTAGTAGGATATCTCATTCCTATAAGTTCACCCATTATTAAGAAGGAGATGTTACTTCATAAACTAAAGAATGAAAACCCTAATGTGCGGAAACAAGCCATATATGAGCTGATTAAAATAAAAGATGAAGATGTGATTGAATCTTTGCATGGTCTTTTGTGGGATGAAGTCCCTGCTGTACGGTGGGCAGTTGCTAAAACTTTAGGTGAGACAAAAGATCCTAACATAGTAGAACTATTAATTGTTACTTTGAAAGATGAGGCTCCATATATCCGAGAACTAGCCGCATACGCGCTGGGAAAGGCAGAGAATATGCGGGCAGTAGAGTTTTTAATTACGGCTTTAAAAGATGAAAATGAAAACCCATTTGTGCGTCAAAAAGCAGCAGTAGCACTTGGAAAAATAAGAGATACTCGTGCTATTGAACCCTTAATTGCTACTTTAAAAACATTTGATTTAACTCTTGAAGAAAAGGTAATAGAGGCTTTAACTTCTATTGGGACATCTACGTTTAAACCACTACTGGCTAATTTGAAAGATAGTAACCATTGGAATCAAAAAGCAATAATAAAAACCCTACAGAAAATAAAAAAACTTTCTTCGGAAAAATAGGAGAGAATTGGTGTTCGATATAATGTTGTTTTAAATAAAAACAAGAAGTAAAGAAGGATTGAAGAAATTAAGAAGTATCGTCTTACAACAGCAATTCTCATTTTAGTTTTTGATCCACCACAGAGACACGGAGAATAATTTTAAAAAACAGATTGAGAGAACGCAAATTTTCGTAAATTCAGAAGATAATATTTCAAAATTCTGAAAAAACTGCGTTTATCTAAAAGATTTGTTCTTTAATTTTTCTCCGTGTTTCTGTGTCTCCGTGGTGAAATGTAAGAATTACTCTTGCTAAATACCAAAAAATGTGGGTGGTATGATTTAAACAAGTACACGGATTTCACGGATACCACTGATTAGCACGGATTATAAACTAAAAAATCTGTGTTAATCTGTGTCAATCCGTGTCATCTGAGTAATCTGTGTACTAAAAAATATTCAGGAGGTAAAGTAAAATGAGTAGTCTAAAAAAGGTAATTGGTAGTCTGGTGGTTTTTGGGTTGATAATTGGTGGAGTGGGAGTGTTGCAGGTGATGGGAGGCAAGCCACAGAAGACAGAGGTTAAAGCTAAGAATGAAAGGCTAAAGCCTAAAATCCAAAGGCAGGTTGGCACACCTACCGTTCAACAACTACTCGATAAGGTTGAAGCTAATTACCATAAGATTAAAGATTTGAAGGCGGATGGGAAGGTAAAGCTGGTACTGACGGAGGAAGATGATATGATTAAAAAAGTTCTTGGGATAATAGGTAATTTGTTTATTGTAAATGAAAAATTTTATTTCAAAGCACCTGATAAACTTAAGTGGAGTCCACCAAATCCAGTTCAGACAGCAATTGTGAAAAATCAGGTGAAATATAGTAGAATGATAGGGCCTTTGGGAGAAGTAGTTAATAAGGATACACCTGTTGGTAGTTATAGATTACCTTGGTATACCTTATTAGACCCGGATAGGTTTGATTTCTACTGGCGGTTGGATGAGATAATTACTAAGTTTGATAGTCGCGTGATTTCTAATCCACAAACTGGTGTCTGGGTGATTGAGGCAGTGCCGAAAATAAGTAATCCGGAGGATGATTATAATTATCCAGAACATGGAATTAGAATGGAAATATTTATAGATTATAATAAAGGAGTAATTATAAAAATTGATAAATATGATATGGATAATCAACAAATATGTTCTCGAAGAGAAAGTCAAATGTTTCAATTAATTAATAATATTTGGATACCAACAAAATTTATTTTGACTAAATTTCCTATCCCTAAATTTAGACCTGAACAAACAACAGAAGAATATACTTTAAGTAATATCCAATTAAATACAGGTATTCCAGATAGTGAGTTTGAGTTTTAGGCTTAAATTAATCTTTGGAGGTGGCCAACATGATTAAAAGAATGGCTTTAGGATTAGTTATTAGTTTATTTTGGATAACCTTTGCCTTTGCTAAGAATCCAATAATTCTACTTCCTGGCACTGGTAGTAAGCCTGATATGTTTAATAAACAATGCTTAATCAAAACTTTAATGAATGCAGGGTATACAAATGATGAAATAGGTGTGGTAAATTTTGATTCAGATAATCAAGGGTTTATTCAAGAGGATGTTAAAGCACTAAAACAGAAGATAGATGAGATTAAAACCAACACCCACGCAGATAAGGTAGATATTATTGCATATTCACGAGGAGGATTGGTAGCTGAACTTTATACAATGATGTATGGAAGTCAGTATGAACCTACAATGAAGTATTCATATACTGATGCTGGAGGGGGACGAAAAAATACAACTATCACCAACATCCCCCGCTACGGCAATGATGTAGGTCAAGTCATCATGATAGGGACGGGGCATAAAGGGAGTTGGTTAGGAAAAACGGCATATAGATATCCAAAGATAGGTAAAATATTCGAGTATCTTTTTAGAACTCCGGATCCATATGCTCTCGGAATAGAACAACAGCGTAATGATAGCAATTGGACGGTTGATTTCTCGCAGAAGAAATTAAATCCAGATGTAGAATATATCAATATAGTAGAGGATAGATTTTTGGGGGGAGATGGGGTATTTTCCTATGATTCTGCAAGTGCAAAGGATTGGTGGTCAGGGGACAAGAGGCCAGAAATGTTTAGGATAAAAGATAGTTTGCTTAAACCAGAGTATAACCCTAACTATACACCAGCACCCTGTGTCACACATGGAAGCTTAGTACCAAATCGGGATGTAAAAGCCCTGGCATTAGGCGCAATAGCCGCTCATTCTCCTCTTACTGCCCAATTCTCTATTTCTCCAAACTCACCGGTAAGAGAAGGGCAAATGTCTATTAATGTTATCTTAAATGCGTCTTTACCAACTCCACCACCATTATTTGTAGGAGGTAATGGAGCCTTCTCCAGCCCAAAGAAAATATCATTATCTGGTAGTGGTAAAAATTTCTCAGGTAGCTTAAACATCCCAAAAGGGACAGATAACAAAGCAGTACTTTATTTTGAAAATTACCAATCAAAGGTTGATATACCTAATGTATGTCAAGGAGAGACATTAAGTTGGAGAATACCAATACCCATGAATAGTAGTTATCTTTTTTATATTGACACCGAGGAGCCAGTGGTATTATCAACTACCCCAAAAGATGGTGCGGTAATTTATACCGATACTGTGCCGATAAATGTAAAAATCTCAGCTGCTTTATTTGACCCGTTTGTAAATGGTTATCGTTCTGATATTAAGAAGGAGAGTATTTTGTTAAAAACGCCTAAGGAATGGATAAAGGAGGAAACCCAGACATATAATTTATTAGATTATGGTAATTATTTTTGTGAGATTCAAGCCACAGATAATGCCAATAGTCCCCCACATGGACTTAAACCACAAAATCCACATCACTGGAAATTTAAAATTAAAGACCCACCAAAGGCAATTTTAAGTGTTTTTACCTGGCCATGGATAAAGTTTTATGATTGTCGGGATAAACTGATTGCCACGGCCCCGGGTGGCTATTCTGCCAGTTGGGAAGGCAAATGTCAGCCAGAAAGTGAGAATAGACGGATAGAGTTTAGATACGGGTTAAGCGGCTTATCCGATGGATATTCTTTTACTACATCCCAACAAGAGAATAGAGGGCCCGGGTCGTATAATTTTTATGTCCAACCAAGATATGCCGATGATGATAAGAAAGAAGGGAATGTAGTCTCCGCAGGGGTTTGGATAGACGAGGAGCGTCGTAAGCCGCCTGGTTGTGATAATCCGGATGACATACCTGTAGTTCCCGGGCCTGTCATGGATGAAAGTATTGAGGTAGATTTCGATGCGGATTATTGCATACTTGGGAATGGGTTTATACCGATGATGGCTAAATTGATGAATAACTTAAACCGCACCTTTAATATCCGGCATCCGGATTGGATATTAGAGAGTAAGCGGTATCCGGTATTGATAATTCCCTCTGGTGGATTGTATGGTCTGGAGACATCAGGGTTTTTCAAGGAGTCGTTGGCTAAATATGTTGAAGAAGGAGGGACATTGATTTGCCTTGCCCAACAACAAGGCTTTGATTTTTCTGCCTTACCAGGTGGTAAAGTAGGGGGTTATGGCTGGCAGGAGGACCAGAGTTGCTGGAGTAATGCGGTTTATGTGGATGAGGCACATCCGATATTTGCCGGGCAACAAAAGACACAAATCGATGCCAATGTCGATGGTTATTTTACGCAAATACCGGATAAGGCCAGGGTATTATTAAAGAGGACAAAAAACCAACAGCCGGCGATGATTTCTTACGAGTATGGTTCCGGGACGGTCTTAGCCTGCACCTTGTATTCCGACTTTGGCTTATTGATGAATCAGACATCAAAAGGGGAAATGCGGTTGATTCAGGATATTTTATCCTGGGCAGTCCAGCCAAAGGAAGAGATTCAGGAGTATGGGACGCAGACAGTAGAGGTAAAGGTAGAGGTAGAGGTTAAGAATGATACGGGCACTTCTGCAAATAAAGTCATCTTTACCTTAATCGACCCCGACCGCAATACCGTTGCTACAAAGAGCGAGACTATCTTCATTCCATCTTACCACTTTTCACTTTTCACTTTTAACTTTTCACTTCCTGCTTCTACACTCGGTATCTGGTGTATAAATTACGAATTAGCGGATAGCGAAGGTAACACTATCCAGCCGGCAAGACTTGGTAATCGGTTTGCCATAAGTAACAAATTAGGCAACCAGCTGGTGTCAGAGTCGGGATTTTGCTTTGCCGTGCAATCTGAGTCTGAATATTACCATTATGGTGCCACGGCAACCTTTAAAATTATCATCTGGAATAAGACCGAAAATCCGGCTACTATTACTTGTGGATACTGGTTTCCACATTACACGGCTGGTAAGATAGAAGAGATTACTATCCCGGCACAGGGTGTTGGTAGTTCTACATATCCGGTAGTAGTAACTAAAAATGTGGATACCTTATGGGCATATTTTTATAATAGTGGTCTCTGGACTAATTATATAGGTCGGGAACTCAGGCTATTTTATGGTGTTCAGCCGAAAATGAAAATTACCTTAGATACTTCTAAAAACCATTACCTACCTGGGGATGAGGTAGAGATAAGGTGGCAGGCTAAAAATATGTTATCTACCAGTGATACCGGTAATTTAGGAATAAAGGTATATGATGCGGCAAACACATTAGTTTTTGGCACAAATACTATGGTATCGATTAAGCCCTACCAAAGCGCTACAGGTAGTTACAGATTTCAATTACCTGAATATGCCTTAACCGGGATATATGGAATTCAGGCTAATATTCGTAATGATAGAAGGGAAATAGTTAGGGGCTATGGTCAGTTTAGTTTACCTTATGCCCGAGCCAAAATTACACCGATATTACCTCCGTATTTCTCGACTTCTACCACTCTTTACTTCCAGATAGAGAACATAGGCTCGATAACTATTCTACCTGGTAGTTTGACCCTTTCCCCAGGGAATGTACCACTTGATAGTAGTCTGACTTTAACTTATGAAACCCAGGTAGGAACAATAGCGGTTGGAAGTATAACTACCGTCCCTGTCCATATATCCATTGCCAATCTAAGATTTACCTGGTATTCATTAGGATATAACTATATCTATGGTCGGCATCGGGAAGAGAGTGCCTGGGGATATATCGAATTTCCCTGCCAGCTTATTACTAAACAAACAATAAATAAACCCTCATATAAGGTCAGGGAAGATATTGGGTTAAAGGTAGAGTTAATCAATACGGGTAGGTTTTTGGAGGAGTTAGAGGTGGAGGTAAAGATAGACAAATCAGGTTATGGGACGATTACCGGGTTAAGCCTGTTGCCGGATACTACCGCTACTTTATCTTACGTCATACCTCTATCCGCGACGGCAACTGCCGGTAAATATGACGGGACAATAACCGCCAGACTAAAAGATGGTGAGGCAAGGGAAGGTAAGTTCGAGTTTGTCATCCCGGAGGCATGGTTAGAATTTAGTCTACCAAAGGATAATTTCGATGTTGGAGAAGAAGTCATTGGAATAGTAATGAATACCGGTGGTGTGGATACAGACTTTGAGTATGATGTCCGTTTAATCGATAGCAGTGGGAGGGAGATATCTAAAGGTAGTAGTTGCACAGGTGATATTAGACCGGATGGGACTGAAAGTATATCCTGTTATATTCCAGGGCAGGCAGTCAGCGGGGATTATAATTTGATAGTCAGTGGGACACAGACAGGTGGTAAAATGTGGGGTTTTCAAAAACTTATTCATATTCAAGGCATTTCGGCGGAAATGGAGTTGACTACGGATAAACAAAATTATATACCGGCTGAGACGATTACGGCTACGGCATTCCTAAAAAATGTGGGGGTAGAAAATATTGAGAATGGGACTTTGACTTTTAAGGTATATAAAAATATATCGATGATTCATAATGATGTAGTTGAGTTTGGGTTTGATAATAATGGTGTCATCAATCATGCCAGTTTTATAGGTGGAGAGAATCTATTGGATGAGTTTCAAGTAGGAATTTGGGGAGATGTGTGGCCTGACCAATTCCTGTCATTCCTGTCTGGTCCTGAATTTCATGTTACTAACCGAATGTATGATAAAGATTACTATGAGGTAAAAGGCTATTTTGAACATGGAACTTCTAAAATATGGCTGACGAGTAGATATAAATTATTTAGAGATACGGCTACATATCTTGATTGCCGGTATAGTCTGAAGCTTGAAATAGAGGTAATGGATTTTAGATTTCTCATGATTTCAGATCCAAAAAAAGGAGAGGTAGAATATTCGTATATTATAGCGAATGACTCTCCATGGCAGATGAGTCAATATGTTAAGGATGACTGGAAGATTTATCCTGATTGGGATTGGCCCTACCCATTGCCATTGATTTCTGCGGGGACTGAAACTAAAATAGGGTTTATAACTAACTTGGTAGGTTTTTTTGAGCAA